>NZ_AMJN01000006.1:0-1191 GCF_000302435.1 Acinetobacter sp. TG2027
CGGTAAACCTGCAAGAAGTGCTGACATACGGCCAACGTTACGGTTATCTTCACCGGCTTGGTTGGCACAGCCATAAATCACATCATCGACCTGTTCCCAATCTACACTTGGGTTACGCTGCATGAGCGCTTTAATCGGCACAGCGCCAAGGTCATCGGCACGGACAGGTGCAAGGCCACCGGCATAACGGCCAAATGGAGTACGGATGGCATCGATGATATAAGCGTTTTTCATTCTTACATTTCCATTTTGAAATCTGTTGCTGTCATTGCCACATTGTTAGACTTTTCCAGATTTTGCTGGCGATCATCATGGTTACTAAGTAAAAGTAGTCATGACAGAGTCTTATCGTGTTGAGTCAAATGCCAGTAGCTAATTCTTGTCACTTTTTTAAAAAAGTAACCAAAAACCTTTGTTGAACAGAGGAGGCTTCCATGCCTCCCTGTCCAACGGGCGACATCCATGTCGCCTGTCACAATAGCGAATTACGGTAAAATCCAAATTAATAAGCAAGAACCGTATTCAAAGAGTTCCATTCAGTGTTTCGCGATGGCGACATGGATGTCGCCTCGTTGCTCAGCACAACAGGGATGTTGTGTCTGAGTAACAAAGGATTTTTGTTACTTTTTATCCTTAAAAAGTAAGGTATTGCCTATACAAAGGGCTTTCGAAGACCACTATCATTTACAGGCAATGACGGTAGTAGCATTGGCTATGCTGTGTAAACCTTACCCTTGAGTCGCATTAATCAAAGTTGCACCAGTCAAAGCTTGTAGCTCATCAAAGCTAAGACCTTCAACTTTCTCAATCACCTTTAAACCATCTTTAGTCACATCAATCACACACAGGTCAGTGTAAATACGGTCAACACAGCGTTTACCCGTAACCGGATAGCTCAGCTCAGCCACAATCTTCGGTTCCCCTTGTTTGGTCACATGATCTGTGGTGATAAATACTTTCTTGGCACCCACCGCCAAATCCATCGCACCACCTACCGCAGGAATCGCATCTGGTGCTCCCGTGTGCCAGTTCGCCAAATCACCATTCGCTGCAACCTGAAAGGCACCCAGCACAGCAATATCAAGGTGACCACCACGCATCATGGCAAAGGAGTCACCATGGTGGAAAAAGCTGCCGCCTTCAAGCATGGTCACAAACTCTTTACCCGCATTAATCAGTTCAGGATCTTCT
>NZ_AMJN01000007.1:0-422 GCF_000302435.1 Acinetobacter sp. TG2027
AACAAATTACAGGTGAACCAACGGCTTACTCCTTATATTGTGATGCCGGCTCATATCCTATGAGTGCACCCACTGCAATTGCCGGTTTAGATGTACATGATTCCAATAATGCACAACAAATTATGCAGCGGGTCGATGCGTTTAAAGTACGCTTAGGGGTAAAAAATCCTGCGGGTCGGTTACGCTATATGACGATTAATGAATATATTACTGCGATGGATGCAATTCGTGCAGCATGTGCGACTCCAATTGTTGAAGATACCTGTTCCAAAACTTATTTGAATGTTGTTTCTATGGATATTGGCATTTTGTCTCGTTCTACGGGAACAATTGGTGCAGATGCAAGTTTAAATACTCAAACCAGCTTTAATGTTGCTGGAACTCCAGTCACGATCAGATCTCGTATGCCGTCTTCTGCTTGA
>NZ_AMJN01000008.1:0-277149 GCF_000302435.1 Acinetobacter sp. TG2027
GGTTAACTCAGGTGTACTGTCATTGGTCAATACATCGTTAAGCGCTACTGTCGGTGCAACTGCATCAACCACAGCTGTTGTTGGACCTGATGTATTGCCTGCTGGATCTGTAGCAATTGCCTCAACTTCGTCACCATCATTAAGGCCAGGGTTTGGTACTGACCAACTGCCATCCGGTCCTGCTACAACTGTTGCTGTACTACTGTCCGGATAAGTCACAGTCACTGTTGAACCAGGTTCTGCCGTACCTGTAATCGGGTCTGTCCCGTTAACCGGGTCAATTACTGGTGCTGCTGGAGCAGCTGTATCCAGTGTATAAGTTTGTGTATCGTTAACTGTGCTGCTATTACCTGCTGCATCAGTGAAGGTTACTTTAGCATCAATCGTTTTATCTGTATCAGCAACCAAACCGCTGCCAGGTACACTTACTGTCCATGTACCTGCTGCACTATCTACAGTTGCAGTATAAGTTACCCCATTAATAACAACTGTAACGGCTGTAGTAGCCGCATCTGAAGGAACGTTTTTCAATACACCTGTAATCGTGACATTGCCAGCCGCTTCTGATGCATTAACCACATTATCAGCTGTTACCGAATCAACAGCAAAGTTAACACCATCCGTATTTGGACCAACTGCATCAACAATAGCTGTTCCTGGTCCTGATGTATTGCCAGCAGGGTCTGTTGCTACAGCTGTAACTTCATCACCATTATTCAAACCAGGGTTTGGTACAGTCCAAGTACCATCCTGTCCTGCTACAACACTTGCCGTACTACCGTCCGGATAAGTCACAGTTACTGTTGAACCAGGTTCTGCTGTACCTGTGATCGGGTCTGTCCCGTTAACCGGGTCAATCACTGGTGCATTCGGTGCAGTCGTATCAATCGTATAAGTTTGTGTATCTTTAACAGTACTGCTATTACCTGCCGCATCTGTAAACGTTACAGTCGCATCAATGGTTTTATCTGCATCAGCTGTTAAACCACTACCAGGCACACTTACTGTCCATGTACCCGCTGTTTTGTCTACAGTTGCATTATAAGTTACCCCATTAATAACAACTGTAACGGCCGTATTGGCCGCATCTGCTGGAATGTTTTTCAAAACACCAGTAATCGTGACATTACCTGCTGCTTCTGATGCATTAATTACGTTATCTGAAGTAACAGGATCAACAGAGAAAGTGACTCCATCTGTATTTGGTGGAGTGGTATCAGCAGGTGTTGAGTCATCATCATTATCACTATTCGATGCTGCAGCGATAATCCCGCCCGCAACTAAAGGAATAGCTGCCCACAACCATGGGTTTACACCTGCATCGTGATAAAGTAATGGTTCAATTGAAGAAATAGGCTGGTAAATAACATCAGATACCAACTCTTGTGGTGCTTCTGCCGGTAAAGCAGCAGGTAAATCCTCAGCTACCAGAGCTTGTGGTTCAACATCACTGTCTGCATCAGCGTCCGCATCAGCATCGGCGTCCGCATCATTTTCAGCATCTTTGAATTTTGCCCAAATCAACTGTCCATTTTCATCTTGAAAAACAAGACTGTTATCTTTAGGCTCAGCTGTTCCACTAAAGAAGCCTTCAATAACAATAGTCTCGCCATTTTTCAGGCGAATGACTGCATTGGTACCCTCCCTATTCACTACCAATACATCACTGGCAGCCACTTTTACCAATACGACCGACGCTTCTGAAAGCTTTGCAGAAGTTCCCTGGATTGTTGACAAGGTATCGTGACTATCCTTGGCAATAATTTGTATTTCAGGCATATCTGTATTCCTTTTATATTATTGATTTAAATGATTTTATGTATAATTCTTTTTACTTAATCTTTCTAAGTTTTTGACCTACAACTTAAAAACATTAAGTAATGTGATCATTTTTACATTAAACACTTTAAAATAAAAAAAACAAATACTAAAGTACATAAAGAAAAAATTTTAATTAATAGAAATTATATATAAGTCTTAGTTAAGTTTTTCTTATGTTAATTTAATGAAAAATCACGTTAAACGTTTTATATATAAAACAAATTTATTATTTTTCTATTTACCATTTGTTGAAAAATCATTTAATTAAAATATTCATATAACAATTATTAATATCTTAATAAAATAAAATATATTATTAATGATATATATAGAAAAAAAAGGCTTTAGGTAATATTTTACTATTACACTAAAACCTCATTTTTAAATATCTTATAAATTTTAAAACTATTTATATTTAGAAATTATCTGGACTCTCAAATCTTTTTACTTCTTGTAACTTATTCGGGTCATGCATTGTCGCAATTCCATCCTCAGTTTTTTGGTCTACAAGAATATCTGGATTATAAACGGTGATTGTTTCTCTACCTAGCGCATCCTCCCCCACAATATACTGAAAACCTCTTCGGTTCATCTTATGGCACAACCTTTGATAGAAGCCTTTTAAGCCTTCAGTTTCTTCGTTGGGGTTGTAATAAAAAGCATTCATCACAGCTGGTAAGCCTAGGCCGCACACAATACCTGATAACAATACACTAATAAATGTATATCCAATCAGGATACTACTATAGGGACTTAAGGCAGGGATATTGGCTACAGCCAAAATCAATGCAAGTGAAATCCCTCCTCGTACCCCACCCCAAGATAAAATAGTTAAACTACCATTATAACTTTTCATTTTCCGCATATTCGGGAAAAACGCAAAAGCCATGAAGTTAGCTGCAAAACGAGAGATATGTAGGATAAAGAACGCAACAATACCGCCTAAAATCAGGCTAAAGTTTAGATCAAGAATAAATAACTCTAAGCCAATTAAAGTAAATAAGAATGAGTTAATAATTCCTTCTACAGTGTGCCAGAAATGGTTAACTTCTTGAATCTCACGCTCTTCTCGTATTTCTTTCCATTTGTTTCCAACAATTAAACCGCCAATTACACAAGCAATCGGTGCTGATGCATGCGCAAACAAAGCAACCAAATATGCTCCACTTGCAAGTAAAGCTGTTGTTAAAATCAGGGACTCCATTTCGTGTTTACCACGTAATAGACGCAACACCCCTACCCCAAATGCCCAACCAATCCCGACGGCGACAACAATTTCATAAAGTAGAGCTTCTAATGTCGCTACCAATGAAAAATGTTCACCCTGTAAAACATTAAGTAAAGTCATAAACAATGCAATACACATTGCATCATTAAATAATGATTCACCTTCTAGCTTAACAATTAAATGATGTGGTGCTCGAATCGAACTAAGTACACCTTTAATACCAATTGGGTCTGTTGCCCCTAAAGCTGCACCTAAAAGTAATAGCACCAGAATTGGCACATGATATCCAACCAGTAATTGGAATCCGTAAAGTAAACTGCCAAATAATACGGCGCAAAGTACTAAGGCAATTGTTGCCAAAATACTAATTTGCTTCCAATAACTTTTTAGATCTGAAATTTTAAATTTGAGTGCAGAAGAAGTTAGAATAAAACAAATAACACCATTAATTAAAAAATCATAAAAATCGATATGGCGTACTGCTTCTTCAATATTATGAATGTTAATGGTAATAAACTGGTTACCATTTAGTAGGCTGGCACCCCACTGTAGAATAAAGACAAAAATTGCTGAGACTAGAGGAACACCTATCGCCTGTGGAAAGCCTAAAATACGCTTATTAAAGATCGTGGTTGCAATTGATAGTGCAAAAACCACTGTAAAAGCTTGTAATAGAAAAAAATTACCCATGAATACCCTTCTTCTGGGTCAACGACCAAATAAACAACTTTGCTAAATCGACCTAACTCAATAAAAAGCTGACATAAACAATGCCATAATCATAAAAAACAGAAATTAGGACACAAGTTTACCGAATTGATTGAACAATCTATCAATCTGTTAAATTTCTTAACATTATTTATAGTTATGATCTAAAAAAAGATGAGCTTATTAAATTATGTTTAACAAGGCTCATCCTACAAAATTTTAAACTGGATTATTAAAAGTATCACATTGATTAATATCACCAGTTTTTAAACCAACCTGAAACCAATGCATTCGCTGTTCACTACTACCATGAGTAAAGCTGTCTGGAACGACCTGCCCCGTAGAGCGCTTCTGTAAATAATCATCTCCAATTTTTTGAGCAGCATCCATCGCTTCTTCAATGTCACCTTGCTCTAAAAATTGAGTTCGCTGTTGATTATGGCTCGCCCAAATACCCGCTAAACAGTCAGCTTGTAATTCTTGACGAACAGATAATTGGTTACCTTCTCTTTGGCTGACTTGTGCACGGGCTTGCTGTACTTGTGACGAAATACCCAGCAAGGTTTGAACATGGTGCCCTACTTCATGTGCAACCACATAAGCTTGTGCAAAATCCCCAGCTTGATCTTCCCTAGAAAGCTCAGTTTGGTTCTGCTCACCAGAAATTCCCATTTGCTGACGCATATCTTTAAAGAATTCTGTATCGATATAAACCTTTTGGTCTGCAGGACAATAAAATGGCCCCATTGCAGATTGAGCAGTACCACATCCTGACTGAACCATTCCACTAAACAATACTAATGTTGGTGGCGTATAGCTTTTACCTAACTGTTTAAATATGGGGGTCCAAGTATCTTCCGTATCAGCCAAAACCGTTCCAACAAAATCCGAGGCTTCTTTTTGCTCGGCCGTTAAACTTTCTGGCGCAGTTGCATTTGATTGTTGTGAAGCAGTAACTTGCTGCGTTGCTTGATAAGCCTGCTGTGGGTCAACACCAAAGAACTTCCACGCAACAAATGCAACAACCAAACCAATAATACTGATACCGCCTGCTCTAACACCGCCACCACCTCGACGGTCCTCAACATTGCTACTAATTCGTCGACCTTTCCAGCGCATAATTTCCCTCTTTTTTTTTAGAATGGCATCATGAACCCGATGCTTTTTTAGGCCACATTTTTTGTATTAAGCTCACAATTAATAGAACAATTGCACCTGCAACAAGTCCTATTCCAAAGTTAATCAATGTTGGTGTTAAAGCACCAATAATATTACCTACTGCTGGTATTGTTTCTACATGATCCACTGTGTCTTCAGTTAAGTGATGAAGTAATGGAATCGTATGATTAATAATCCCGCCACCCACTAAAAACATTGCAATAGTGCCCACGATTGAAAGTAATTTCATTAAAATAGGAGCAAAAGCTAATAGGCCTCGACCTATAGTTTGTTTAAATGAAGTCGACTGTTCTGTTAAATATAATCCCAAATCATCAATCTTAACAATCATACCAACTAGGCCATAAACGCCAATCGTCATCACAACTGCAATAACACTTAAAACGCTTACTTTGGTCATTAAAGTAGCTGTAGCAACTGTACCAAGCGTAATCACCACGATCTCAGCCGATAAAATAAAGTCAGTTCTTACTGCTCCTTTTATTTTTTCTTTTTCAAAAGTTGCTAAGTCTAATTCTTCATTTTCAAGCTCTGCTTTTGCTTCCTCTGATGTAGAAGCTTTTTTATGCATAATCGTATGAAGAACTTTCTCTACGCCCTCATAACATAAAAATAAGCCCCCGAGCATTAATAAAGGATTAATAAGCCAAGGTGCAATCACACTAATCAACAATGCTAAAGGAACTAAAATAAGCTTATTAACAAATGAGCCTTTAGCCACTTTCCAAACAATAGGTAGTTCGCGATCTGCGCGCACACCTGTTACTTGCTGAGCATTTAAGGCCAAATCATCACCTAAAACTCCGGCAGTTTTCTTGGCTGCCATTTTGCTCATTAAAGCAACATCATCTAAAATTGTTGCTATATCATCTAGTAATAAAAGTAAGCCACTCGCCATTTCTTATCCAAGTTTGTATTTATTAAGGCTATTGTAAGATGATTTTTTTGAATTTCTGTAATTTTACTAAATATATTCACAATATTATTTTAAGAAAAGTTTCCCCAATCGCTGACGAAAAAAATTTATTTCCCGTACAATAATGCCAATCTTTTATATTACAGGGCTTACTACCCCTGATTAAGCCAATACGATAGTGGAATAAATAATGAGTAATGTTGATCAGCGTCCAATTATTTTGACAGGCGACCGCCCAACCGGACAACTTCATCTTGGGCATTTTGTCGGTTCTTTGCGTTCTCGTGTAGGTTTACAGGATAGCCATCATCAACATCTCTTATTAGCAGATGCACAAGCATTAACAGATAATGCAGATAATCCAGATAAAGTTCGTCGTAATATTCTAGAAGTTGCTCTAGATTATTTAGCTGTAGGCATTGATCCAACAAAAACTACCATTTGTGTTCAGTCTTGCTTACCAGCACTCAATGAACTCACAATGCTTTATCTTAACTTTGTGACAGTTGCGCGTTTAGAACGTAACCCGACCATTAAATCTGAAATTCAAATGCGTGGTTTCGAACGTGACATTCCAGCTGGTTTCCTCTGCTACCCTGTTGCACAAGCGGCTGACATTACTGCTTTCAAAGCAACTGTGGTTCCAGTGGGTGAAGATCAGATTCCAATGATTGAACAAACGAATGAAATCGTACGTCGAGTAAATCGCCAAATCGGTCAAGATCTTTTGCCTGAATGTAAAGCTTTGCTTTCTAATATGGCACGTCTACCTGGTTTTGATGGTAAAGCGAAAATGTCTAAATCATTAGGCAATACCATCGTTTTAAATGCTTCTGATAAAGACATTAAAAAAGCTGTTAATGCGATGTACACCGATCCAAATCACCTTCGTATTGAAGATCCAGGTCAAGTTGAAGGCAATATCGTATTTACTTATTTAGATGCATTTGATCCAAATAAAGAAGAAGTTGAAGAATTAAAAGCTCACTATCGTCGCGGTGGTCTTGGTGACGGTACGGTTAAAAAACGTCTTGAAGGTGTCTTAAAAGAGTTAATTACACCTATTCGTGAACGTCGAGAAGAACTTGCTAAAGATCCTGACTATATTATGGATGTTTTACGTCAAGGTACAGATAAGTGCCGTCTTATTACTCAACAGACTTTAGACGAAGTTAAAGATGGTTTAGGTTTATTTAAATTTTAATCCTTTTTGAAAACTAAAAGCCCTTCGGGGCTTTTTTTATTTATTAGATTCAATAATATTCATTTTTTAGAATTACTAATGTATTGATAGCCATTCACAGGCCTTTACTCTATTAACGTGAAGTAACACTTATTAACGCTAATAGCGATGAAGAATATCTTAACTTTATCTATTATCCTCTATGTAGGTTACATCATATGAGCCTCACGACATTTCTCCTTAAACCGAAACTGTTTTTACAGATTCGTTGTTCTACGCAATGATCACCCCAATCATTGCGTATTTTTTTGCCTAAAAATTTTATTTATGAATTAGCTATACTTATAAAAACTCTTATTTTTCTTTAATAAATAAAAAAACACCGCATCATTTTTCAGATGCGGTGCTTTTTAAGATTCAGCGTAAAGCGATTAAGCTAAACCTTTCTCTTTTAAAACTTGCAACATAGTTGAACCAAGCTCAGCTGGGCTACGAGTGTAAGCCATACCTGCTTTTTCAAATGCAGCGAATTTCTCTTCAGCAGTACCTTGACCACCAGAAATGATCGCACCAGCGTGACCCATACGCTTACCTTTAGGAGCAGTTACACCAGCAATGTAACCTACTACAGGCTTAGTCACGTTAGATTTGATGAATTCAGCAGCTTCTTCTTCCGCTGTACCACCGATCTCACCGATCATGATGATTGCATCAGTATCTGGATCATCTTGGAACAATTGAAGCGCTTCGATTTGGTTCATACCTGGGATTGGGTCACCACCGATACCGATACAAGTAGACTGACCTAAACCAAGCTTAGTTGTTTGAGCAACAGCTTCATAAGTCAATGTACCTGAACGCGAGATGATACCAATACGACCTGGTT
Source organism: Acinetobacter sp. TG2027 (assembly GCF_000302435.1). Lineage (NCBI taxonomy): Bacteria > Pseudomonadati > Pseudomonadota > Gammaproteobacteria > Moraxellales > Moraxellaceae > Acinetobacter > Acinetobacter sp. TG2027. The sequence goes on from NZ_AMJN01000008.1 coordinate 7,922, forward strand.
GGTGAATATGACCAGGCATAATACCAATCTTACATTCACCCGGAGTGATCACGCCTGGACAGTTAGGACCAACTAAACGAGTACCGTTACCGTTAGTTTCTAAGTAGCGTTTTGCTTTAAGCATGTCGATTGTTGGAACACCTTCAGTGATCACAACGATTAGGCCAACACCTGAATCAACCGCTTCAACGATTGAGTCTAAAACGAATGGAGCTGGTACATAGATTACAGATGCATCTGCATTTGTTTCACGTACAGCTTCTTTCATTGTGTTGAATACTGGTAAGTCAAGGTGAGTAGTACCACCTTTACCTGGAGTAACACCACCAACAACTTTTGTACCGTAGTCTAAAGCTTGTGCAGAGTGGAAAGTACCGTTTTTACCAGTAAAACCTTGTACCAATACTTTAGTGTCTTTATTAATTAATACGCTCATGATTGATACTCCCCTTACGCTTTAACTGCAGCTACAACTTTTTCTGCGGCATCAGACAAGCCGTTTGCAGAAATTAATTTCAAACCAGATTCATCAAGTAATTTAGCACCTAACTCAGCGTTGTTACCTTCTAAACGAACAACAACTGGAACAGTTACGTTTACTTCTTGAACCGCTGCAATAATCGCTTCAGCAATCATGTCACAACGTACGATACCACCGAAGATGTTGATTAAAACACCTTGTACAGATGTATCAGCAAGGATGATTTTGAACGCTTCGATTACGCGCTCTTTAGTTGCGCCGCCACCAACGTCAAGGAAGTTTGCAGGCTGACCACCATAAAGTTTAATGATGTCCATAGTTGCCATTGCAAGACCAGCACCGTTAACCATACAACCGATGTTACCTTCTAAAGCAACATAGTTAAGATCAAATTCAGATGCTTTTAATTCACGCTCATTCTCTTGAGATTTGTCACGTAAAGCAGCAACTTTAGGTAAACGGTAAAGCGCGTTAGAGTCGATACCTACTTTCGCATCAACACATAAAATTTCGCCATTTTCACGAACTGAAAGTGGGTTAATTTCAAATAATGCAAAGTCATTTTCAACAAATGCTTGGTAAGCAGCTGTCATGATTTTTACAAATTGATTAATTTGCTTGTCTTTCAAACCTAAAGCAAACGCAACTTCACGTGCTTGGAATGGTTGTAAGCCAACTAATGGATCAACTTCAACTTTGATAATTTTTTCTGGAGTTTCTTCAGCAACTTTCTCGATTTCTACACCACCTTCTGTAGAAGCCATGAAAGTAATACGACGGCTAGAACGATCTACAACCGCGCCCAAGTAAAGCTCACGCTCAACTGGGTATACGTCTTCAGCAACAATAATGCTGTTTACTGGTTGACCATTTGCATCTGTTTGATACGTTACAAGACGAGTACCAATGATATTGTTTGCAAATTCGATAACGTCTTCTTTAGATTTTGCAACTTTAACGCCACCAGCCTTACCACGACCACCAGCATGAACTTGCGCTTTCATTACCGCGAATTTACCACCAAGCTGTTCAAATGCAGCAACTGCTTCGTCTGCATTGGTAGCCAAGATACCTTCTTGTACTGGCATACCATATTCTTTCAATAACGCTTTAGCTTGATACTCATGTAAGTTCATTTAGTTACCTACTTAACTTTGTTTGTTGTCTTCAATTTGCGCAACATTCTCATGTTACTTATGCAAATTGCTGTCTACGTCTTTCACCTTGATGCTTTTTTAATCACACCATCGAATGTGAAAAAGAGCGGAGAACCGCTCTTTATTTTATTTACGCTTACGTTGAATCGCGTGAATTGCACGACCATCTACAGCAAGTGCAGCTTCATGAACAACTTCAGAGAATGTTGGATGACCAAATGTCATTAACTGAAGATCTTCAACAGAAGATACAAATTCAAGAGCGATCATACCTTGGTGTACGATATCAGATGCTGCAGGTCCAATAACATGCATACCTAATAAACGGTCAGTTTTTGCATCAGCAACAAACTTAACAAAACCAGCACCTTCACCCGCCGCTAAAGCACGACCATTTACAGCAAAACCGAATTGACCAGTTTTAACTTCATGACCTTTTTCTTTAGCTTGTTCTTCAGTTAAACCAACCCATGCCGCTTCCGGATGTGTATAGATAACAGAAATGATTGTGTCATAGTTCACTTGAGCTGCATGACCGTGAATACGTTCAACAGCCATTACACCTTCTTCCATTGCTTTATGAGCAAGCATTGGACCACGAACCAAGTCACCAATCGCATATACACCTTCTACAGAAGTTGCACAGTGATCATTTACTTCAACTAAACCACGTTCAGTTAATTTAATGCCTGAATCTTCAGCCAATAAACCTTCTGCATAAGCTTTACGGCCTACACAAACGATTAATTTGTCAAAAGTCTGAGTTTTTTCTTCGCCGCCTTGAGTGTATTTAACAGTCACTTCACGACCATTAATTTCAGTACCAGAAACTTTAGCACCGATACGAATATCAAGACCTTGCTTAGTTAAAAGTTTTTGGTAGTCTTTTGCCAAAGCTTTATCAGCCATTGGTAAGAATGCATCCATTGCTTCAAAAACAACAACTTCAGCACCAAGACGACGCCAAACAGAACCAAGCTCTAAACCGATTACACCTGCACCAATTACACCTAAACGCTTAGGTACTTCTGGGAAGTTCAATGCACCAGTTGAATCAACAATAATATCTTGATCTACAGGAGCTACTGGAATATTTACAGGCACAGAACCAGACGCAAGAATAACGTATTTAGGTTCTAAAACTTGAGTTTCGCCTTCATGAGAAACGAACTCAACTTTTTTACCAGCAAGTAATTTACCAGTACCTTTTAACCATTCAATGCCATTGCCTTTAAGCAATTGATCGATACCACCAGTTAATTGGTCAACAATTTTGTCTTTACGAGCAAGAAGCTTAGCAAGATCAAAATTCACTTCACCTGTAGTGATACCGTGATCAGCTAAGTGATGTACTGTATCTTCGTAACGGTGAGAAGAGTCAAGTAATGCTTTAGAAGGAATACAACCTACGTTTAAGCATGTACCACCTAAAGATGGCTTACCGTTGTGAATACGTTTTTCGATACAAGCGACTTTAAAACCTAGTTGAGCAGCGCGAATCGCAGCTTCATAACCACCAGGACCACCGCCAATAACAACAAGATCAAATTGTTGAGACATTGTTTATCTCCATGGTCCGAGATAGAGGATCACTCTACCTCGGTAATATTATTCGAAGAAATTAAAGATCAAGGATGAGTTTAGCTGGCTCTTCTAACAATTCTTTGATTGCTACCAAGAAACCTACAGCTTCTTTACCATCGATCATACGGTGGTCATAAGAAAGTGCTAAATACATCATTGGCAAGATTTCAACTTGACCATTTACAGCCATAGGACGCTCTTGGATTTTATGCATACCCAAGATACCAGTTTGTGGCTGATTCAAAATTGGAGTTGAAAGTAATGAACCGAAAGTACCACCGTTAGTGATTGTAAAAGTACCACCAGTCATTTCTTCGATAGATAATTTACCATCACGTGCTTTAGCAGCATATGCACCAATACCAGATTCAACTTCTGCATAGCTCATACGATCAGTATCACGTAATACTGGTACAACAAGACCACGATCAGAAGATACTGCAACACCGATGTCGTAGTAACCGTGATAAACGATATCGTCGCCATCAATTGAAGCGTTTACAGCTGGGTAGCGTTTAAGCGCTTCAGTTGCTGCTTTAACGAAGAATGACATGAAGCCTAAACGAGCGCCATGACGTTTTTCAAAAGCATCTTTATATTGCTTACGCAATTCCATGATTGGCTTCATGTTAACTTCGTTGAATGTAGTTAACATTGCTGTTTCTTGAGTTGCAGCAAGAAGACGCTCAGCTACACGCTTACGTAAACGAGTCATTGGAACGCGTTTTTCGATACGTTCACCAACAGCCACACTTAACGGAGTAACGTTAGCAGCTGGTTTAGCTTGATGGTTTGCAACATCTTCTTTAGTGATACGACCACCACGACCAGTACCTTGTACGTCAGCAGCAGCAATACCAGATTCAGTTAATGCTTTACGAACTGCAGGAGCTTGATCAGATACAGTTTCTGTACGCTCAACAACAGGCGCTGCACCAGCTTGAGTTTGAGCAACTGCTTGCTCTACTGCTGCAGGAGCAGCCGCTGCTGCACCAGCACCAGCTTCAAATTGAGCAATAACTTCGTCAGAAAGAACTGTATCGCCTTCATCTTTAATGATTGCAACTAAGCTACCATCAGCAGGAGCAACAACTTCTAAAACAACTTTGTCGGTTTCAATATCACAGATTACTTCATCACGTGATACAGGTTCACCCACCTTTTTATGCCAAGTTGCGATGGTGCCATCTGCAACAGACTCTGGGAATACCGGTGCTTTAATTTCGGTTGCCATTATTGAGAATCTCCTGATTGTTCAGCTTCGATTGCCAATGCATCATTAATTAGCTGAGCTTGTTGTTTTGCATGCAAGTACGGTGAGCCACAAGCTGGTGCAGCAGAAGCTTCACGACCTGCAAAACTGATACGGATTTGTTTGCCAGATTTTAAGATATCGTCATATAAACGCGGTGCAATAAATAACCATGCGCCTTGGTTCTTCGGCTCTTCTTGTGCCCAAACGAGTTCTTTCACATTTGGATAAGCAGCCAAGATTTCCGCAAGACGTTGCTCTGGGTATGGATACAACTGTTCAATACGTACGATTGCAACATTAGTTAAGTTTTGTTCACGACGTTTTTCAAGTAAGTCGTAATAAACTTTACCGCCACAAAGTACAAGACGAGTTACATCTGGCTTGTTAATTTGATCGATTTCATCAATTACAGTTTGGAATGAACCATTTGCAAGCTCTTCTAAAGTAGAAGTCGCAAGTTTATGACGAAGTAAAGATTTCGGTGACATTACAATCAATGGCTTACGAATTGGGCGTACAGCTTGACGACGTAATGCATGGAAAATCTGTGCAGGTGTCGTTGGAGTGATCACTTGCATGTTGTCTTCAGCACATAACTGTAAGAAACGTTCTAAACGAGCTGATGAGTGTTCTGGGCCTTGACCTTCGAAACCGTGTGGTAACAACATTGTTAAACCACAAACACGTTCCCACTTAGTCTCACCAGAAGCAATAAACTGGTCAATCACAACTTGAGCACAGTTTACGAAGTCACCAAATTGTGCTTCCCAAATAATCAAGCTCTTAGGAATTGTAGTTGCGTAACCATATTCGAATGCAAGAACTGCTTCTTCAGATAAAAGAGAGTCATAAATCGCAAAACGTGGTTGGTTTTCTTTCACATGACAAAGTGGAATGTAAGTTGAACCATCAGCTTGGTTATGCAATTTCGCATGACGGTGTGAGAAGGTACCACGACCCACATCTTCACCAGTAATACGAACTAGATAATCTTCATCTAATAAAGTTGCATAAGCTAAAGTTTCTGCTGCACCCCAGTTTAATGGAGTTTCACCAGTTTGCATTTTTACGCGGTCTTCAATTACTTTTTGAACCTGACGCTGCATTACAAACCCTTCAGGAAGTTTGCTCATGCCCTCGCCTAATTCTTTTAAGCGATTTAAGTCAAATGAAGTATCCCAATCGTCTGTGTAGTCATGGCCTAAATATGGAGTCCAATCAACAAACATTTTGGTATTTGGTTCAAGAATCAATGCATTTGCTACATGATTACCCGCTTCTAGATCAGAACGGTAATCTTCAACCATTTGGTCTGCTTCAGCACGATCAAGTACTTTCTCTTGAACAAGTTGATCAGCATAAAGTGTACGAGTAGTCGCTTTCTTCGCAATTACTTGATACATCAATGGCTGTGTACCAGATGGCTCATCTGCTTCGTTATGGCCACGACGACGATAACAGAACAAATCGATAACAACATCTTTACGGAATTCGTGACGGAAATCATGTGCTAATTGAGTAGCAAAGATAACAGCTTCAGGATCATCCCCATTTACATGGAAAATTGGCGCCTGAATCATTTTAGCAACGTCTGTACAGTATTCTGTAGAACGTGCGTCACGAGGATCAGAAGTTGTGAAACCTACTTGGTTGTTCACAATAATATGAACTGTACCACCAACCGTATAGCCACGAGTTTGTGACATCTGGAAGGTTTCCATGTTCACGCCCTGACCTGCAAATGCCGCATCACCATGAACAATAACTGGTAAAACGTCATCACCGCCAATGTCTCTACGACGTACTTGACGTGCACGTACAGAACCTTCAACTACAGGACCAACAATTTCCAAGTGAGATGGGTTAAATGCTAATGCCAAGTGAACTTCGCCACCTGGAGTCATTACGTTACTTGAGAAACCTTGGTGGTATTTAACGTCGCCAGAACCTTTTTTATGAATTGATTTACCTTCGAACTCACCAAATAAGTCCGCAGGGTTTTTACCCATAATATTCACAAGAAGGTTTAAACGGCCACGGTGTGGCATACCAATAACAACTTCTTTACAACCTACAGCACCAGCACGCTGAATAATCTCGTTTACCATAGGAATAAAAGATTCGCCGCCCTCAACACCAAAGCGTTTAGCACCGACGTATTTATTACCAAGATATTTTTCAAGACCTTCAGCAGCAGTTAAACGCTCTAAGAAGCCTTTCTTTTGATCATTTGTGTAATTGAATTTACCACGGGCACTTTCAAGACGTTGTTGAATCCAACGTTTTTCTTTTGTGTCCACGATATGCATGTATTCAACACCAATCGAACCACAATAGATTGATTCCATTGCTTCAATCATTTCAGCAAGCGTTGCTTCGCTTTTGCCGATTTCAAGATTGCCGGTATTGAATACAGTGTCTAAATCTGATTTGGTTAAACCGTGAGCTGAAAGATCTAAATCTGGAATCTCTTCACGCTTAGCAAGACCTAATGGATCTAATTTAGCTTTTTGATGTCCGCGATTACGATAAGCAGCAATAAGTTGTAAAACGCCAATTTGACGACGCTCATGCTCAGTACTTACAGTACTTTGTACAACAGGTTGAACACGATTAGCATTACGTCCTAGTAATAGGAATTGCTCACGCACAGCGCTGTGTGGTTGGTCACCCTTTGGATATTTATCGAAATATTGGCGCCAGTCCTCAGCTACAGAGGTTGGGGAAGTCAGGTACTGCTCGTAAAGTTCTTCAATATACGCTGCACTATCAGCGGAAAGTTCAGTGTCAAGACGCAATGCGTCAGCAACTTCTTGCATTTGTGGACCCATTTCCTATTGCAAAAAATATTACAGGCTGCCTTTTAAGCACACCCATGATGCATAATGCCAAATTGGTAAAAAAGGCATTACTTACCCAACAGGTCTCTAAGACCATGGGGCGTCATACTACCTAGAGAGAAAACTCCATAGGTAATTAATGAATCACAACGCCCTCAATGGCATCATCACTCACCTTATACTCGATTAAAACCGAGCAATTTTTTGCAAATCTTTTTAGAAAAATTAACTTTAAAATTAACTTTTCTAAAATGACTTTAACCATAAAAATTAAGCACAGATCTAAGATCGTGCTACTTAAATTAATTTCACTAGTATACGCTTTTTTCACCTATAACTTTGTGGCAAATCGTATCATGTTCTTAAACAACGATTGATTTTTTTGACACATACCACCTATAAATTGGCGAAATACATAAGCGATTTTATCTTTTAATATATGGTGCAATATATAAAATCCTCGCTCTTTTCGACCAAAGTCTAAAGTTTACATTATAAAATTAAAAAAAAACGCACATCAAGGATGCGCGTTTTCTATTTGTGCAGAATTAACCCGCTTGATCTAATAGCATGTTACGGATGTGACCGATTGCTTTAGTAGGGTTTAGACCTTTAGGACATACTGACACACAGTTCATAATACCTTTACAACGGAACAAACTGAATGGATCGTCAAGACGAGCCAAACGGTCTGCAGTAGCAGTATCACGAGAGTCGATAATAAAACGGTATGCATTCAACAATGCTGAAGGACCCAAGAATTTATCAGGGTTCCACCAGAATGATGGGCATGAAGTTGAACAACATGCACAAAGAATACATTCATACAAACCATTTAAGTGTTCACGCTCTTCAGGAGACTGTAAACGCTCTTTAGGTGGAGCTGGTTGGTTATTGATCAAGAATGGCTGAATTTTGTCATATTGATCATAGAATTGGTTCATATCAACAACCAAATCTTTAACAACCGGCAAACCTGGTAATGGACGAATTACAATTTTCTCAGGCAGGTCGTTTAAATTCCATAAACAAGCCAAACCATTTTTACCATTAATGTTTACACCATCCGAACCACAAATACCTTCACGGCATGAACGACGGAACGTTAATGATTCATCTTGAACCTTCAAAGCAAGTAATGCATCAAGCAACATACGGTGCTTATCAGTCAATTCAAGCTTGAAAGTTTGCATGTACGGCGCTTTATCCTTATCAGGATCATAGCGGTAGATTTCGAATGTACGAGTACCTCTACTCATCTTTATACTCCCGATTAGAATGTACGTGGTGCTGGTGGAATTGCATCAACAGTCAACGGTTTGAAGCGCACAGGCTTATATTCCAAACGATTGTCTGATGAATACCATAAAGTATGCTTCATCCACTCATCATCACGGCGACCGTATGAATAAGTTGGGTGATCAGCTGGCAATTCATAATCAACTACAGTATGCGCACCACGACACTCTTTACGCGCAGCAGCTGAAATTAATGTAGCTTTTGCAACTTCATATAAGTTTTCAACTTCAAGCGCTTCAACACGTGCAGTGTTAAATACTTTAGATTTATCTTTCAAGTGAATGTTACGCACACGTGGTTCAAGAGCAAGAATCTCTTTAACACCTTTATCAAGCAAAGCTTGAGTACGGAATACACCAGCATGGTCTTGAACGATATCACGAATCGCATCAGCAACTTCTTGTGCATTTTCACCAGAAGTTGATTCATCCAATTTACGTACGCGATCTAAAGTTTGCTCTAATACGTTTGTTGGAAGTGGTGCATATTCATCACCATGATGCTTAGTTACGTAGTCAATAATGTGCTCACCAGCAGCTTTACCAAATACAACCAAGTCAAGAAGTGAGTTAGTACCTAAACGGTTTGCACCATGTACTGATACACAAGAACATTCACCAATTGCATAGAAACCTTTTACAGGTTTAGTGTAATTGTCTGTACCTGCTTCAGGTAAGCACACTTGACCATGCATATTTGTAGGAATACCACCCATTTGATAATGGATTGTTGGTACTACAGGAATTGGTTCTTTAGTAATGTCAACGTTCGCGAATTTTTTACCAATCTCAAATACAGATGGTAAACGCTTCATGATTGTGTCAGCGCCCAAGTGAGTCATATCTAGTAAGATATAATCACCTTTTGGACCACAACCACGACCTTCTTTAATTTCTTGGTCCATAGAACGTGATACGAAGTCACGTGGAGCCAAGTCTTTTAAAGTTGGTGCATAACGTTCCATGAACGGTTCGCCGTCTTTGTTACGAAGGATTGCACCTTCACCACGACAACCTTCAGTTAACAATACGCCTGCGCCCGCAACACCCGTAGGGTGGAATTGCCAGAATTCCATATCTTGTAATGGAATACCAGCACGAGCAGCCATACCAAGACCGTCACCAGTGTTGATATAAGCATTTGTTGATGCACGGTAAACACGACCAGCACCACCGGTCGCAAACAATGTCGCTTTTGCTTGGAATACTGCGATATTACCAGTTTCTTGGTCAATCGCTGTTACACCAAGAACATCACCTGCTTCGTTACGGATCAAATCAAGCGCGATCCATTCAACGAAGAACTGAGTACCCATTTTCACGTTGCTTTGATAAAGCGTGTGTAATAATGCGTGACCAGTACGGTCAGCAGCAGCACAAGCACGTGGAACTGGTTTATCACCATAGTTCGCAGAGTGGCCACCGAACGGACGCTGGTAAATTGTACCATCAGCGTTACGGTCAAACGGCATACCCATGTGTTCAAGTTCATACACAACTTTTGGTGCTTCACGACACATAAATTCAATTGCGTCTTGGTCACCTAACCAGTCAGAACCTTTTACCGTATCGTAAAAGTGGAAATGCCAGTTATCTTCTTGCATGTTACCTAACGACGCACCGATACCGCCCTGAGCAGCAACTGTATGTGAACGTGTTGGGAAAACTTTAGTAAGTACTGCAACTTTCAAACCTGCTTGAGCAAGTTGGTAAGATGCACGCATACCAGAACCACCACCACCAACGATAACTGCATCGAAAGTGAGGTTTTGAATATTTGAATAATCTTCTTTAGGGGTTATCGCGCCCATGATATCTTCCTATCAATTCGCCCAGAAAATCTGGATACCCCAGATTGCGTACACAAACACTGCAATAATGACAGCCGTCGTCAGTACAAGGCGTAAACCTTTCGCTGAAGGACCCATTTGACGAGTAGTGACATAGTCAGTGAAAACTTGCCACATACCAATCCATGCGTGTGCGATAAGCGATAAAATTGCCAATAAAGAAAAAATCTTCATTGGTAATGTCATCATGAAGCCAGCCCACTGTTGATAGTCAAATCCACCTTTGCAGAGAATCCAACCAAAAAGAACAACAGTATAAGCTGCTAATACAACCGCACTTACACGCTGGATAAACCAATCACGAGAACCTGAACCAGTTAAACCTGTAGCACTTTTCATTAGAACATAATCCATACAAAGGCTGCGATAATGGCTACCACAGATAAGATCAATGAAATTGTCGCTGCAATACGACCACTTTGCAGTTCTTCAGCAAAACCTAAATCTGCAAGTAAGTGCTTAACTCCAGCAATAAAGTGGAATATCAAGCCGGCTGCAAATACCCAAACAACAAAACGTACAAGGATATTTCCAAAAACGACATTTTTAACGTAGTCAAATCCTTCTGGTGAAGATAATGATTTATCTAGAATCCATAAGAGAACTGGTACTAATAAGAAAACGATGACACCTGATAAACGGTGTAAAATTGATGCAATAGCCACGGGTGAGCGTAAATTTACCGCTAACACCTGACCCATGGACAAATTGACAGGTCTGTTGCTTTTCACAGCGGGCATCCTGTAGGTAGAAACTCCGACCGGAGTTTGTTGAATTAATTCCAAGGAAAGCTGGCATTGTTAGGCAAGCACAGCTCATGCCTAACCTATAAACGACACTGAATTATAAAACGCGAAGTATCAAAATACAAACAATCCACTTTGCCATTTCAGCAAAAAACCATTAAATAAGAATCATTCAAAACAATATTACATTATTAGGTCAATAAAAAAACTATACCTATACACATCATGTCCTTGTTTAAAATAACTTTTTATTTAATTTCATTTTTTCTGAAATTTCTTTTAAATAAACCGATTTTAGACTAAAGATAAAGTTATAAATTCCTCATATCAATAGAAAAATGATCACAATACCCTCCTATTTTCAATGTGAGCCACATTTTAAATAAGTGAACAGACTTATATTTCAGATAGATATTAAGCGATCTACACTCATTTTTCGAAAGTGAATTTCATTAAAAAACAGTTCTTATGATTTTAAACTCGTCTGATAAGCTATTTTTTATACAATTAAACTTAAAAAAAGAACAATATTCTTTGTTACAACTAAATAAAAATACAATTTTTTTTGAGTATAAATTTGAAATTACATCATGAGTTTTATGATTTTTTTAAGTGGATTGGCATTTTCTACCGCCCTGTTATTCTGAATTGCAATTTATAAATTTGCTTACAATTGTACTCATCCTTCATTTTTTTTCTGCACGTTCTTGTTGAATTGACTTATTATACCATCCCGATGCAGTGATTTTACTGACTTTTTTGCTCGGGTCTTGATGACTAACTCTCTGTGGGAACGTCATTTTTTATCCATAAGTATAATTGACAAAATTTCAGTACTCACTAATCTTATAGCAAATTTTGACACCGTCTGATTCGCACATGAGAACATTAGGATTTCGAGTCAGATCAACATTCACCAGGACAGGAGATCTATTGAATGTCTGAAGCAAATGGCAAAAAAGCCGTATTACATCTTGATGGCAAAGAAATTGGATTACCAATCTACAGTGGCACTTTAGGTCCAGATGTAATTGATGTCAGCAGCATACTGAAAGAAGGTCATTTTACTTTCGATCCTGGTTTTATGGCGACAGCCGCATGCGAATCTAAAATTACTTTCATTGATGGTGACAAAGGTATTTTATTACACCGCGGCTACCCAATTGATCAGTTAGCAACTCAAGCAGACTACCTTGAAACTTGTTATTTATTATTAAATGGCGAGCTCCCAAATGCTGAACAAAAAGTTGAGTTTGATACAAAAGTACGTGCTCACACTATGGTTCACGATCAAGTTAGCCGTTTCTTCAATGGTTTCCGTCGCGATGCTCATCCAATGGCAATCATGGTTGGTGTGGTAGGTGCATTATCTGCGTTCTATCACAACAACCTAGATATTGAAGACATCAATCACCGTGAAATCACTGCAATTCGCTTAATTGCAAAAATTCCAACGCTTGCTGCTTGGAGTTACAAATACACAGTAGGTCAACCATTCATCTATCCACGTAACGATTTAAGTTATGCGGAAAACTTCTTACACATGATGTTTGCTACTCCTGCTGACCGTGATTACAAAGTTAATCCTGTTCTTGCTCGCGCAATGGATCGTATTTTCACGCTTCATGCTGACCACGAACAAAATGCTTCTACATCTACAGTACGTCTTGCTGGCTCTACTGGTGCAAACCCGTATGCATGTATCTCTGCTGGTATCTCTGCACTTTGGGGACCTGCTCACGGTGGTGCAAACGAAGCAGTTCTTAAGATGCTTGATGAAATCGGTAGCGTTGAAAACGTTGCAGAGTTCATGGAAAAAGTTAAACGCAAAGAAGTTAAGCTTATGGGCTTCGGTCACCGCGTTTACAAAAACTTCGACCCACGCGCTAAAGTAATGAAGCAAACTTGTGACGAAGTTCTTGAAGCTTTAGGTATCAACGATCCTCAATTAGCACTTGCTATGGAACTTGAGCGTATCGCATTGAACGACCCGTACTTCGTTGAACGTAAACTTTACCCTAACGTAGACTTCTACTCAGGTATCATCCTTAAAGCGATTGGTATCCCAACAGAAATGTTTACTGTAATCTTCGCTCTTGCTCGTACAGTTGGTTGGATCAGCCACTGGTTAGAAATGCACAGCGGTCCTTACAAAATCGGTCGTCCTCGTCAGCTTTATACTGGTGAAACTCAACGCGACATCAAACGTTAATATTCGAAAGAAAATTAATGAAAAAAAGCTGCCAAAAGGCAGCTTTTTTATTTACGTCTTTTTCTACTCTAGACTTATTCTTCTTCATACATAGTTAACAAGTGATGGCTAATTCCATCTGCTCGCAACCAAGCCAACTCATAGCTTGCTTTAGCCAACGCTAAAACACGTCTTTCAAACTCAACCCATATTGTTTTGACTTGAGACTCCGAAATACCCAAACCACTCTCGTGTGCTAAATGTTTATTTTTTTCACATATTTTTAAGGCGTGATAAAGCTTACGGCCTTGGCTCGCCCCTTCCATTAATCGAATACGCTTACTTAAAATAAATCCCTCAACATGCTGTAAGTCTGCATGAGGCAGCATCGGTACTAAGATTTGATTCAATTGATCATCTAAACGCTTCCATACAGCCAAACGCTGCTCTGCCGTATAAGTGTTCCATTGAATCACCTCGTGATTAAAACGGCGACAACCACGACAAACCTGATCACCAAAAACTGTTGAACAACGCCCTGCACATGGGGTGAGAGAGAGCGTTCGATGATCATTACTCAAAACAAACTCCTTAAATAAACCATATACTTTTTATGGTTTTCTCGCTTATTACTAATTTTCGCGCTAAAATATGCGCCTTAAATTTCTATCTTAATACATTTGGAGTTTTCCATGAACGCTACTGTAGAACAGCTTGCACCTGTAGAACAGCAAGCGACCGCAGGTTGGGTTGTTGCAGCACTATATCAATTTAAAGAAGTTCAAGATCCTGCCGATCTTCAACAACGTTTATTAGACTTAGTGAAAACAATTAACCTCTGTGGAACTCTGATTGTAGCAGGTGAAGGAATTAATGGTACTGTAGCTGGTGATCGCTTAGCAATTGATACACTACATCAGTTTTTGCTCAATGAAGGCTTTGGCGCTATGGAATACAAAGAATCCCATAGTTCTGACAAACCTTTCCGCAAAATGAAAATTAAACTTAAAGAAGAAATTGTGACTTTAGGTGTTGAGGTTAAACCTCGTGACTTAGTCGGTCACTACCTTGATCCTAAAGAGTGGAATGATTTAATCGCACGTGATGATGTAATTTTAATCGACACACGTAATGATTACGAATATAAAGCGGGTACATTTAAGGGCGCAATTGACCCTAAAACTGAAACATTCCGTGAGTTTCCAGAATACGTCAAGAAAGAATTAGAGCAACATAAAGACAAAAAAATTGCGATGTTCTGTACTGGTGGTATTCGCTGTGAAAAATCAACTTCTTTACTTCTTCAAGAAGGATTTAAAGAGGTTTACCATCTTAAAGGCGGTATCCTTAAGTACCTAGAAGAAACCCCTGCTGATGAAAGCTTATGGGAAGGTGAATGTTTCGTATTTGACGGACGCACTGCTGTAACTCATGGTGTAGAGGAAGGCGTGAATATTAAATGTCATGCTTGCGGCTGGCCTTTAACTCCTGAAGAGTCTGCTCTACCAAGTTACGAACACGGTGTTTCTTGCGTTTATTGCATCGACAAAACCACTGAAAAGCAAAAAGCTGGTTTCCGTATGCGCCAGTCACAAATTGCTGCTGCAAAGCGTAAACGCCTATAAAACTATAATATAGTTTTTAAAGGGCATTTAGATTTCTAACTGCCCTTTTTTATTTATACCACTAATTTTTTTACAATAAAAAACGCCCTAGAAAGGACGTTATTTATTATTTCTTCTAATAAATTAATTTGGCGTATGATACATCAAGTATAATTCATTCAAATTATCTGGGATTTCTTCTGCCAGCTCATCCATTAACTGTCCATTACGACGGAAAGATTCCATCTGTGGATCTTCTTCATCAATTCCACTAAATACCATCATTGGTAAAGTTAAATCAATTAATTGTTCTTCATATTCAGGTGCAAACCATGCATCTTCATTTAAGAACATCGCATCAACAAATCCAACACTCCAGTCGCCTAAGCTAGACTCAACATCAGCTTCTTCAATTTCAAACGGAAATTCAATTCCATTTTCATTTGCTAAGTCTTGTCGAATTGACTCTAACCACGCTTTGATCTGCTGAATAATTTCGGCAGGAACTTTTTTATGGTTATTATCAAATAATTCATCTAACCAACGATCAAACTGAGGGCCTACTGCAATTGCACACAGAAAACCATGAGTTGCAGCGAAATCCAGACCATACTCATTGTGGTCTCCATCTAGATATTCACTTAATTGGTCTAAATCTAACGCACTCATTGTGTTACCTGACTATAAAAAAGAAATCTACGATAGCATAGCATCTAAGCTGACGATGCCCTATTCAGATTTGATTAGTCTTCATCATCAAGATCATCATCGTCTAAATCGTAATCAAAATCTTTTAACTCACGCTCTAAACGGCGTTGAGCCAATAGATCATCAATTAATCTACGTTTTTCTAATGATTCTTTTGCAGTGATTTTGCCTGATGACTCATCAAAACCGACATCATCATCATCACCGTAGTTATCATCTAATTCAAAATCTGTAGAAGACACTAAAACTACCTCTAATGAAAAAATGTGAATGGGTCTAGCCGCTATTTATCTTGGTTATTAAATCGTGTCAAGTTTTATTTATATTTTTTTCATTAAACTGCATATTTGTACTTTTTTTCGCCCAAAAAATTGTGTATTTATAAAGCTGAACTATTTTTTTGATCAAAAATAAATTCTATGATTTTTTCGATGATTTAAGCTTGAAAAAAATGATTTTATCCCAATATTCAAAAAACAGACGTGAATTCAAAGATATTTTTTATTTAACGGTTACTGATCAAAGCCAAAACATTTCAAGCAAATTGTGCTATCATGCACGGTTTTTCACTGCCACAGATTCAACAAAGAGTAAGCAAAGATGAGCGATATGCATTCCCCTACTTCTCAAGTAGCGGCTCTGATTAGCCGAGGCAAAGAACAAGGTTACTTAACTTACGCTGAGGTTAACGATCATCTGCCGGACTCGATTACTGAAAGCGAACAGATTGAAGACATTATTCAAATGCTTCAAGACGTTGGTATTCCTGTACACGAGCGTGCACCTGAATCTGACGATACCATGTTCGGTGAGTCGGCTGACGCAACTGATGAGGTTGCTGAAGAAGAAGCTGCTGCCGTACTTGCATCGGTTGAAAATGAGCCTGGACGTACGACAGACCCTGTACGTATGTACATGCGTGAAATGGGTACAGTTGAGCTGTTAACCCGTGAAGGTGAAATCAGCATTGCCAAACGTATTGAAGAAGGTATCCGTGATGTCCTTAATTCAATTGCTTACTGGCCAAATGCTGTTGAAGTTGTATTAAAAGAATATAATGATTTTTTAACTGGCGAACGCCGTCTTGCAGATATTTTATCAGGCTACCTCGATCCTGAAACTGATGAAGATATTCCAGAAGTTTTAGAAGAAGTTGAAGAACTTGAAGAAGAAGACGAATCATCTTCAAAATCAACCAAAGAAGTTAAGCTTGATGATGACGATGAAGAAGAAGAGTCTGAAGGTGATGATGACTCTGAAGGCGATTCAGGTCCAGACCCTGAGGTTGCAAAAGTTCGTTTTACTGAACTAGAAGCTGCTTGGGCTAAAACAAAAGCTGTTGTTGAAAAACATGGTCGTAACAGTCCAGAGGCTGAAGACGCTTTAGAAGCTTTAGCTACTGTGTTCATGATGTTTAAATTTACACCACGTTTATTTGACATCATCTCTGAAATGATTCGTGGTACACATGAGCAAATTCGTGCCAATGAGCGTGAAATCATGCGTTATGCAGTACGTCGTGGTCGTATGGACCGTACTCAATTCCGTACATCTTTCCCTAAACAAGAATCTAATCCAGCTTGGTTAGATGAACAAATTGCTAAAGCACCTGCTGAAATCAAGGCGCATTTAGAAAAAGTTCGTCCAGATGTTTTAGCATTCCAGCAAAAGATTGCAGATATTGAGAAAGAGCTGAGTTTAAGCGTTGCTGAGATTAAAGATATCTCTAAACGTATGGCAATTGGCGAAGCGAAAGCACGTCGTGCCAAGAAAGAAATGGTAGAAGCCAACCTCCGTTTGGTAATTTCGATTGCGAAGAAATATACCAACCGTGGTTTACAGTTCCTTGACTTGATTCAAGAAGGGAACATTGGTTTGATGAAAGCTGTAGACAAGTTTGAATACCGTCGTGGTTATAAATTTTCGACTTATGCAACTTGGTGGATTCGTCAGGCGATTACTCGTTCGATTGCCGATCAGGCTCGTACAATCCGTATTCCAGTACACATGATTGAAACGATTAACAAGATCAACCGTGTATCTCGTCAATTGTTACAAGAAATGGGCCGTGAACCAACACCTGAAGAATTAGGTGAACGTTTAGAAATGGATGAAGTTAAGGTTCGTAAAGTACTTAAAATTGCTAAAGAACCGATTTCAATGGAAACACCTATTGGTGATGATGAAGATTCACATCTTGGGGATTTCATTGAAGATCAAAACATCACTTCTCCAATTGATGCTGCGACTTCAGAAGGCTTAAAAGAAGCAACTCGTGAAGTATTGGAAAACTTAACTGAACGTGAAGCAAAAGTATTGAAGATGCGTTTTGGTATTGATATGCCAACCGATCACACACTTGAAGAAGTTGGTAAACAATTTGACGTAACACGTGAACGTATCCGTCAGATTGAAGCGAAAGCATTACGTAAATTACGCCACCCTTCTCGTTCTGAACACTTACGTTCTTTCTTGGAAAATGACTAAGTTTTGAAAGCTTGAAATTTCAAAACCAAGCCCCATTTAATAGAAAGAGCTATAAACGCCTGCGATGATGCAGGCGTTTCAAATCATGAGGTAACTTATGTTAGACCGCACTCCATCTCGCGAACTACAAGAACATCTTTGGGTATTTCCGATGGATTATCCAATTAAACTTATTGGCGATGCGGGTGAAGAATTACGTGTTGCTGTAGTTGATATTTTGGTAAAACATTTTCCAGACTTCGACCACTCAACATTAAAAGTTCAAGAATCTCGCACTGGCAAGTATCATTCTTTAACCGCACAATTGCGCTTTGAAGAATTAGAACAAGTTCATGCACTTTATGCTGACTTGGCTGCTTGTCCGCAGATTAGAACTGCGCTTTAATTTTAAGTTCTTCAATAAATACCACAGTCAAGCATTCTTACTGTGGTATTTTTTTGGAAATTTTAAAATCTCCCTACCACGAAAAACCTTACAAATATTTAGAATTCCTTTTATAAAATCCTTTAAAATTACAAGGTTTTCGGCTTTTATCTAGTAGATATTAACTGGGCGCCGCATAAACTAATTATAGGAAGAGATTATGATGAGCCTTGATAAACCTAACTTAATCATTCGGCAATGGAACGATTTACAAGATTATCAAAGCAAGTTTGAAACCATGAAACTCTTAACAAATGAGCGAGATCAAGATACGCCTGATGAGTTATGGTTACTTCAACATCATAATGTTTTAACTCAAGGTCAAGCTGGTAAACCTGAACACATCCTAATTTCATCAGATATTCCTGTAGTGCAAACTGACCGTGGTGGACAAGTGACTTGGCATGGACCCGGTCAACTTGTTGCTTACTTCATGTTTGATCTTAATCGTCTAAAATGGAACGTACGAACATTGGTCAGTTTTGCTGAACAATTCATGATAGATGTTTTAAAAAAATACGGAATTGAAGCGTATGCTAAGCCTGATGCACCAGGAGTATATGTAGATGGCCGTAAGATCGGTTCCTTAGGTTTTAAAATTCGTCGTGGTCGTAGCTACCATGGGTTAGCGCTAAATCTAGACTGTGCCCTAGATGGGTTCCAGACGATCAATCCTTGTGGCTACGCTGGTTTAGAAATGGTGCGTATACAAGATTTGGTGACTCCTTATCCATCATTCACTCAACTTTGCCAAGACTTTATTGAGTATATTAAGAACACTGGATACTTTAATGACCCAGAAGTCAAAACTGAATAAATCGCTTTGCGATGAAATAAAAATGGATTAGAGTAATTACTCTAAATTTGCTTTTGCATAATTTTAACAAGGGATACGCGAGTGATTTCGACAAAAGCTGTAAAGCCTACTCTGCAACTTGCCTACGTTAAGCTCATGATGGATGTTGTTGGTCGTGGCTTAGTCATGGCAAGTCAAGTGGACACTGAAATACAAGAGGAAGTATCTAAATTTCCTGTTCACTTTGTACTTTCAATGAATGTTTTCCCAAATGGACCAGCATTTTTTGCTCGAGTCACAGAAGACAAACAGTTAGAGCTACTCAAAAGAGCTGAAAGAAAGCCAGACTTAACTATTACATTCAAACATGTAACTCATGCCTTTTTAGTATTTTCTTTTCAAGAAAGTACTGCCCAAGCATTTGCGAATGACCGAATGATTGCTGATGGTGATGTATCTGCTGCCATTCGCTTAGTACGCTGTCTAAATAAAATGGAATCTCTTATTTTACCTAAATTGGTTGCATCTCTTGCAGTCAAAGAATACCCAACCGAACTCACCCTAAAAGAAAAATTCAACGAAGCTGCAAATATTTACTTAAAAGTAGCTAAGTCCTATTTCAAGCGGAGCGCATAACATGGCTAAACCATATTACGAATTCTTTTGTCCTGTAAAAGTCATTGCCGGTAATGCTGCGTTAGAACATATTCCGTTTGAACTTGCGACTTTAGGTGCAAAACGCCCGCTCATCATTACAGATAAAGGGGTGCGCGCAAATGGCTTACTCAACCCGATTGAAGCTGCATTCAGCACAACCGATGCTGTCATTGGTCATGTGTTTGATGATGTTCCACCAGACTCAAGTTTAGAAGTCGTTCGTCTTGCCGCAGAAGCTTATCGTAAGAACAAATGCGATGCGATTATTGCCGTAGGTGGTGGTTCAGTTATCGATACCTCTAAAGCAACTAACATTTTAGTGTCTGAAGGTGGAGATGACTTACTTCAATATTCTGGTGCACACAACCTACCAAAACCATTAAAACCATTTTTCGTAATTCCGACTACATCAGGTACGGGATCTGAAGTGACTATGGTTGCCGTGGTTTCAGATACGCAAAAGAATGTTAAATTGGCATTTGCTTCTTATTACTTAATGCCACATGCAGCGATTTTAGATCCACGCATGACACTTACATTACCACCTCATTTAACTGCTATGACAGGTATGGATGCCTTAACACATTGTGTTGAAGCATATACATGTATGGCTGCCAATCCACTCAGCGATGCTTATGCAAGTGCTGGAATTAAAAAGATTAGTGAAAACCTATTTAATGTCCTAGAAAACCCAAATGACTCACAAGGTCGATTAGAACTAGCACAAGCCTCTACAATGGCAGGTATTGCATTCTCAAACTCAATGGTAGGCCTTGTACATTCCTTAGGTCATGCTTTAGGTGCTGTTGCTCACCTGCCCCACGGTTTATGCATGAATTTATTCTTACCGTATGTGCTTGAATATAATAAGCAGGTAAATGGCCAAAAAATTGGTGAATTACTATTGCCATTAGCTGGTGCTGATATCTATGCACAAACTCCAGCAACTCAACGTGCAGACAGAGCGATTGCAACAATTTTGGCAATGCGTGATCGTTTATTTACCTTAACCAAGTTACCACGTACTTTACGTGAAACTGGCAAAGTAACTGAAGCACAGCTCGATGAAGTTGCAGAAAAAGCACTAAATGACGGCTCAATTATTTACAACCCTAAAGAAGCAAGCCTAAAAGATATCCGAGAGATCTTACAAAAGGCATGGTAATTCCATAAGTTAAACTCGAGACTTAAATCTAAGGACCTGATTTTTATATAAAAACAGGTCCTTTTTATCACTGTGAATTTTTATTCATCTTTTTATTTGGAAATATGGCAAAAAATTTGCTAAAAAATCGATGAAAGTACTGACAATTTGCATCAATTTAGGATAGATTGGCGCACTTTATCTTTTTCTGTAGGGGGGATCGTTCGTCTCAAACGATCCTTAACACCAAGCTGATCCTTGATCAACGATTATGAGGATAACGCCGTTGACAAATTTATCTGGGACTAAACCAACAGCTAAACTTCAAAAGAATCTTGTGCTTTGGCACATTATTATTATTGGTTTAGCTTATATTCAGCCATTAACGTTATTCGATACTTTTGGTTTAGTATCAGAGCGAAGTGGCGGTCATGTACCAACTTCCTACATTTTTGCATTAGTCGCAATTTTATTAACATCGATCAGTTATGGACATATGATTAAGCGCTACCCTTCTTCTGGGTCAGCTTATACGTATGCTCAAAAATCAATTCATCCTAATGTTGGTTTTATGGTGGGTTGGTCTTCTTGGTTAGACTATTTACTGTCACCGCTTGTTAATATTATTTTGGCAGATATTTATCTAAGAGCTCTTTTTCCAGAGGTAAATAACTGGTTATGGGTGATTGGTTTAACCACCCTAATGACTGTTATTAACTTATTTGGTGCACGATTTGTCGCACGCTTTAACAGTACAATCGTTATTATTCAGCTTGGCGTAATTTTTTATTTCGTTTATCAGGTATACATTTTACTCACTCAAGGTGTATATGCAGATGGAACTTTAAATCCAGATAAAGCTGCCTTGTGGTCATTAGCTCCTTTTTGGAACGACATGACATCCGTAAGTGCTTTAATTGCTGGTGCAACTGTACTCTGCTTCTCTTTCACAGGGTTTGATGCCTTATCTTCTCTTGCTGAAGAAACAAAAGATGCAGAGAAAACGCTTCCAAAAGCTATTTTTACGACAGCATTACTTGCAGGTATTATTTTCATTGTAAGTACTTACTTCATCCAATTATATTTCCCTAGTAACCCAAATACTTACTTTAATCCTCTGGATGAATCACAGCCTGTGATGGTTGCTGCGATTGGTAGTATTGCATTTAAAACTTTGGTTTTATATTTTGCTGTAATTGCTGTTATGGCATCAGGTATTTCTGCCCATGCTGGTGTATCTCGTTTAATGTATGTAATGGGACGTGACGGCGTAATCAATAAGAAATTATTTGGTCATATTAGTCCAAAATTGCATACTCCAACTTACAACATTCTTATTGTAGGTGTAGTTGCTTTATCTGCTGGTTTCTTAGATCTTGAGCATATTGTCAACTTGATTAGTTTTGGTGCTTTAACCGCTTTTAGTTTTGTTAACTTCTCTGTTATTTCTCGCTATGCATTAAGAGATGGCAAAAACAAAACGTTTAAAGACATTATCAACTATATTGTTATACCAACACTTGGTTTTGCCAGTGTGTTTATGATGTGGCTAGAAATTGATAAGCTTGCCTTACAAATTGGCTTAGCTTGGGCCGTTATCGGTGTAGGTTATTTGGCCTACAAAACCAAAGGTTTCAAATATAATGCTCCACAGCATAATGAACACGAATAATAAAAAAGGCGCTTAAAGCGCCTTTTTTATGGTCAAATTAACCAAAAATTTTGTTCACAATATTTTGTACACGTTGAGCATAGAGTTTCGCTGTTTCAAGGTCTCCAACAGGAACTTCCTCTACACTTGCATCAGAAGGCGATTGAACTAAAAGTCCAACTGAACCACCTAAGTTATTTACATCTTCACGTGTTGCATCTTTTGTATTCGCTGGTAATAAACCAAGGCTTACCCAAATTCCACCATGTTGCGATGCTAAAGTCTGTAATTGAATAAGAGTAACCTGCTTATCCCCATTTAAGCTCGCGCTGTTTGTGAAGCCTGCAAATACTTTATCTTGCCACCCACGTGTAAACCAAACTTTTGAAGTTGCATCAGCAAACTTTTTAAATTGCCATGGTGCTGTACCCATATAAGTCGGAGCACCAAAAACAATCCCCTTCGCATCATTTAATGTCTGCCAATCTTGCTCAGTAATATTACCTTCTTGATCAATTTGGATGAGCTGAGCATTAATTTCGTTTGCAAAAGTTTCAGCCACTACTTTAGTGTGGCCATAACCAGAGAAATATACAACCGCGATATTAGAGTTAGACATGGGAGCAAACCTTTGTTTTATTAAATTCCACTTTATGATATATTTTAGAAACTAGGTGTCAATTAGTTACTTACTGGTAACTATGGTAATTTTTAAGAAATTAGCAGGTAAATAGTATGAATGAATGTCTAAAATATAATGTTTTTCAACAACATTGCCCTGCTCGTTTATTTTTTGAAAAAATTGCAGATAAGTGGGTTTTATTAATTTTAAATGTGCTTGAAGAGGAAACTCAGCACTTCAACTTGCTAAAAAAGAATATTCAAGGTATTTCGCCTAAAGTCTTATCACAAAAGTTAAAAATGCTGGAAAGAGACGGTTTTATTGAGCGTAAAATTCAGAATACTTCTCCTATTCGTGTTGATTACTCACTCACTTCTCTGGGGCAAAATGTCGCTTCAATGGCGTTCCAATTAAAGGAATGGGCCGAAACCAATATTGAACAGGTTTTAGCAGCCCAAATGACTTATGATGAAAAAGTGCTAGAGCAAGCTTAACTCATACTTCCTTTAAAATTTTATCGCTCATGAGTGGCTAAACTTAATTAATTTTAATCGGCTCAGGTGGTGCACTTATTTTAAAATGGATAGTTAAAGGTTCACATTGCTTTAACTCTTGATCATTCTTCAAATAAGTGCTTTCTAGACCATATTTCCAAGTACCATTCATGACGTCAAATGCTGGATAATTGACAATAAAAGTTTTGGTTTCATCTGGTAGATATTCGTAAGTTTGAATCTCTTTACACTCATTTTCTGGATAGGAGCGCTTCGTGTTTCCAAGTAAATAGAGTTCTAAAGGTACATAACACGCAGGTTGTTTTTCTTGTATTTTCTCTAATCCCTTATTAGTTTGAGTAATCTTCAAAGCAATTGTGCCGTTTAGAGTTAACTGCTGTGCATATTTAAAAACAGTTTCTTTTTCTATGGGTTCACGCGTTACATTATTGAGAAACTGTAGTTTGCGATGTAAGCCATTACAGTCATCTTCAACAGGTGCAGGCAACCAAATTTCATTATCTTTTGAGTCTCCTTTCTCTCCATCGGCCGGTGTTTCAAAATCACCCGGTTTACCAGGTTTAGTCGGATATCCTGATCCCCCTAAACTTGCACCACCTGCGAATAAATCCTCTCCACAAGCGGTTAAAAGACCACCTGTCAAAATGAAGCTCATGGATATTATTAATTTTTTATAAGTTGTTTTCGTCATATTGATAAGCTCCGAAACGGAAAGTTTTTGTTGCACCCTCTTTTCCTTCATCGAGTGCACAACGTTCAATAGCTAATTTAAGTACTTGTAGTGATAAATCTTCCCATAAACGTAAACTTGCTTCTTTAAGTATAGTGATCGATTCATCTGTTAGTTCATCAGCAAAAATTGCTTGTTCTAAATAGGGTTCTTTTTCGGGCTGAAATAAATTATGAACTCCTGCAGCTAAATGTGCTTCTAAGTTATTTGTTAATAATTTTCGAACCTCGAATTGCTCAACATCAGGCATAAAACTACGCTGCTGCAACATCACAAGGCCATCTTCTTCTTTCACAATATTTAGGCGTTCGAGTTCATTCAAAATAGATCTTGGATGCTTTTCAGTTGAGAATTTCTTTACTAAATTTTCAAAACTAACCTGATCATTACTTACAAATGGAATTTTTTCTGCCAATCCCTCTGCAAGCCACAAACCAATCACCCGAGCAGGAACACTTACTGGCTCTGCTACTTTGGCCTCTGTTAAAGGCTGTCCAGCCTGCATTGCCTTTTTAAATGCATTTACGTCTTTGCGATGTAACCCTGAAAGTAAACTGACTGCTGAATCAGTTGGCTTTTGCTCTATACGCTCTAGCTCACTTAAAGCCTGTTGATAGAAAACAGGTTTTAAAGCAGTTACAAAGTCGTTATATCCCACTCCTGAACGAATTAACCATTGCGTCAGGTATTCCATTAACATTAATACCTGCTTTTGATTAAGTTCTGCATTGTTCGTTTGGAGTGTGGTCATAGAGTAACAATTTTCCTTCATATTTGAAAAACAGTATGGGCCGAGCAATTGTCACACTGAACGGTTTAAGATGCAATTTTCATTCTTAGACCTCTTTGGGAAACCGATCTACATAATGATTTGGTGCATTAAAATGGGTAAAAGAAATACTAATTGAGACATCCAAACTTTCTACGCTATGCCACCAACCAATCGGGATGAATAGAGCTTCCCCTGCATTCAAAATACATTCAACAGGAGTAATTGATTTTGCTAAAGGATATTTTTCAAAATCAATTTTATTTGTATCACTCAACTCACTAAATACCCAATGATCGTTATATAGATGAGGAACTTGCAATGCAGGAATTAAAGTTACTTTTTTGCTCCCATAAATTTGAACTAACATATTATTCGTTAAATCATGATGTAAAGGTGTAAATGTTCCTTTAGGTCCAAACCATAAAAAACTACGGTCATCCTTTAAAGCCAAATCACAGTAACCATCTGCAAAATCATCTATATCTGAAAATAATTCTTGAAGCATCTGATGACTATTTGATGCATTATTTGCAGTCATATAAAAATCGTTACTAGCATCAACTGACATAACTTTTGATACAAACTCTGCCATCTTCATTTTTTGTTTTAATGATGGAGAATGTCTTTCAAACTGTTCATCTAAATTTCTATTCATCTGAACCTCAACTAAATGATGGCCAAATTTAGAAGCAAAATATTGCGGAGACCATTTGTGCAAAGCTGGCCAATGTTCTATTCCTTTTTTTAAAATCACAGGGCGATGTTGACTATAGTAATCCTTTATAAAACCAGAGAACCGTGGAGCAGTAATTGAAGGAATTTCTTTACTATAGTCAGAGTTTAGCTGTGCTAATTGATCTACAGTTTCTATTAACCATTCACGTTTTTTAAGTTGATGATGCTTTTTCTTCAAAATTTTATATAACTTATTATTTTCTAAATTATTTAAATATTCTTTTACTTTTAAACCATCATGCCCCTGCTCTATTAATATTTTTATAATTTCCGAAGACGTTACCTCATTTAAAACTTGTTCAATTATCCACTCTTGATAGTGATCAGATAAAGTCTGAAATTTCAAATCATTCATTTCAAATCTTGGTTCAAATCCATTTGCTTTTAATACATCAACTAATTGTTCAACTCCACACCCTTTTTCTAAGTTTTCTTCAAGCCAGTTTTTCCACTCTAATGGCAACTGGTCAAACCATTTTTGGCTTTGTTCGAATATTTCAATTTGATTATAAGCTGCCATGTTGAACCTTTTTTCAAATTTGATCTTTACAACTGCATTATAATTGATCTATTTTAAAAATGTTAAATTTTCACATTTTTAATAAAAAAAGGGTTCATGTGATGAATAACATACTAAAAGGAAGCAGCATTGCTTTGATTTTTATAGCTTTAAGTGGTTGCGGATCTGATGATAACGATTCGGAACCGACACCGACACCGACACCAACACCAACACCAACACCAACACCAACACCAACACCAACACCAACACCAACAAGTGTAGCGGATCGCTTTGTTGGAAGTTGGTTAGCAGGCAAAGGAGGTTGTATTAACGGCTCTGCTCTAAAAATGAATGTCATTAAGGTTTCTGATAACAGCGTGCGATTTGCCAGTGAAACAGTACGTTATGAGAATGAATCGAACTGTACAGGTAACATTGTTGCAAGTTACCGCCAAGCTGAAGATTTTAGTCTGGTTTCAAATATTGGAGCACCTCAGACAGTACAAACCTCAAGCTATAACAAAGTAGATTGGCAGCTTGTAGTAGCAGGAAAGCTAACGCAGAAACAGCCAGCTATTCTAGGGTTTAAAAATGCAAACCAATTCTGTTTAGTTCCTACAGATGAACCAAATGCGATACATAATTATTTGCAGCAAGCAAACTTTGATCTCACAAATACCTGCTTCACAAAAACAACTCCACCAGCAAGCATGCAAAAGCCAACTCAAGTATTGGCAACAGCAAGTTTTAGACTAGGAGATAATAAGGAATCTTGGGCAGACGTATTAAGTCAACTTAATGATCAAGGACGCCAAGGCTACGCTCTTCTCACCCCATCTATAAGATTAGATAATCCGGATGGAAGCTTTGCGCTGTATAAAAATTTATATGTTAAAAACAATAAATCCACTGACACATACACCTATAAAACAGTTGATGTTAAAACTAATTCAGTAGCAAATCGTTATTTACTATGGGTGAATGAGTTAAATAAACAAGGTAGCTTAGGCTATATATATAAGCTTTCATTTGGTGAGGTTACATCTGATACAGATAAATATTTATTTGTGAAAAATGATAAGAAACCAGCAACATATTCTTATTCTAATCGCTTCTTAACCAACACTTCTCGCACAAGTATTCTAAATGCCTTCAATGAACTTGGTGCACAAGGTTGTAAGCTAATTTACGCAAATTCAGAATTCACTAATAATGGCACAACGAATGGAACCTTCTATGTACCTACTTGCGTAAATAGCAGTACCCATAACGGAACCTATGCATATCGTTATTTTGAAGTTCCACAACATATTCCTTTCAACAAGGATGATGCAATTAAACTTGAAAAACTTCTTAAAGAACAAGCGGCTGAAGGTTATAGATTAGTTGACGCGAACAATAACCTAGGCTTCTTTAATATTGATGGTTATCTATTTGAGCGCGACAGTGAAAATACAGGACCTATTGAATATAAAGTATTTATTGAAGATGCTGCATCCGAAACAGATGAGCCTTATATCTTTGAAAATCGGATTCAAGACCAAGGTACATTAGGCTGGTTCTTTGCAGTTCGACTTGGATCGGTCTATACCAACTCACCAACAAATTATGATTTAGCAAGTGGTGTTGTTTTCCCTAAATAAGACATCTAAAAACAAATAAGGCCACGACTGTGGCCTTATTTTTATTTAAAAACTATTAACTTATCCTAAGTTTTTAAAACCCTGCTGACGCCATGCTTCATAAACAATCACAGCCGTTGCATTAGATAAATTTAAACTTCTTGAGTTTTCAGCCATTGGCAAACGAATCCACTGTTCTTGTGGAAACATCAAGCGAACATGCTCAGGCAAACCACGTGTTTCTGGTCCCATCAGTAAAGCCACAGGTCGATTCAAATCAACTGTATGTGGAGTTGCAGAACCTTTAGTGGTGAGTGGAAAAACATGCTCAACCCCTTTAGCTTTCAAGTCGGCAAGGCAAAGTTCTATGTTGTCCCAAATTTGCATACGTGCCCATTCATGATAATCAAGGCCTGCTCGTTTGAGCTTTTTATCATCTAGCTCGAAACCCAAAGGCTTAACTAGATGTAACTGTGCACCAGTATTAGCACATAGACGAATGATATTGCCTGTATTGGCAGGAATTTCAGGCTCGTATAGGACAACATGAATCACAAATTTTCTCGACTTTAATGACCAACAATAAACTCAAATGAACTTATTGCCATTTTAACTGTTCACGTAAATTCACCACTTCACCAATAATGGTTAAAGTCGGTGCTACGATATGATGTTCAGACACTTTTGTTGCAATATCAGCTAGTGTTCCAACTACAACTTTCTGGTCTGGTGTGGTTCCCTTAGAGATTAAAGCTACCGGCATATCAGCACGTTGGCCATGAGCAATAAGTTGCTCACAAATACGCTCCAAACCAACTAGCCCCATATATAAAACCAAAGTTTGATTTTCATAAACCAACTCATTCCAAGGAAGTTCAGGTGAACCTTCCTTTAAATGCCCAGTCAAGAAACGAACACTTTGTGCATAATCACGATGTGTTAATGGGATACCCGCATAAGCTGAACAGCCTGATGCTGCTGTTATACCTGGTACAACTTGGAAAGTGACATTCGCCTCAACGAGCTCTTGAATCTCTTCACCACCACGCCCAAAGATAAATGGATCACCACCCTTTAAACGACAAACACGCTTTCCTTTTTGAGCATATTCAACCAGTAAAGCATTAATACCATCTTGGGGAACGGAGTGATTTGAACGGGCTTTACCGACATAAATTTTAGTCGCATCACGACGGCAAAGCTCTAAAATGGGCGCAGAAACAAGACGATCATAAATCACAACATCAGCTTGCTGCATAAGACGTAATGCTTTTAGTGTCAGTAACTCTGGATCACCTGGTCCAGCACCTACCAAATAAACTTCACCTTTAGGAGCAGTCCATTCTGTTAAGGCTTGCTGAATCAAACCATTTGCAACTTCTAAATTGTCATTAAAAACTTGTTCTTTCAATGGGCTAGCATAGAGGTTTTCCCAAAAAATCCGACGCTCATCTGGATTGGGAATTTTTTCTTTTACCTGCTTACGCCACTGACCAGAAAACTCAGCCAACTTACCCATGCCATGCGGAACAATTGTTTCTATTTGAGTACGAAGCTGTCTTGATAGAACTGGTGATGCACCATTTGAAGCGACAGAAATAATTAACGGAGAACGATCAATAATAGCTGGAACCATAAAGCGACAATGTGGAATATCATCAACACTATTGACCAATAAATTACGCACTTCACATTGTTCAAAAACAGCTTTATTCACTTGCGCATCATTAGTTGCAGCAATCACTAATCGATATGGTGTATTTAATATTTTTTCAGCAAAGGACTCGGCAAAATACTCTCCGCCTGTCGTTTTGACTAACTGTAAAAGCTGCTCTTCAATTGCAGGAGCAATAATATCGATTACTGCTCCCGCCTTGGCTAAAAGGTTTGCTTTGCGCAATGCAATATGCCCACCACCTACAATCA
Organism: Acinetobacter sp. TG2027; assembly: GCF_000302435.1. Classification (NCBI taxonomy): domain Bacteria; kingdom Pseudomonadati; phylum Pseudomonadota; class Gammaproteobacteria; order Moraxellales; family Moraxellaceae; genus Acinetobacter; species Acinetobacter sp. TG2027. The sequence continues at coordinate 38,219 of NZ_AMJN01000008.1, forward strand.
GACAATGTTGCTGTTGCAACTTTAAAGAGATTGGAAAAATATCCACCTTAAACCTCTACATTAATCATCTGATTTGGGTTAAGCAAAAACCGTGCACAATTTAGATGCAAAGCTTAGTCAATAAACGTTGCACCACCCATATATGGGCGTAATACTTCTGGAATCTCGATAGAACCGTCTTCACGTTGGTAATTTTCCATTACAGCAAGCAAAGTACGTCCAACTGCCAGACCTGAACCATTTAGTGTGTGCACCAATTCGGTCTTCTTTTGATCCATTCTGTAGCGTGCTTTCATGCGGCGTGCCTGAAAATCACCCATATTAGAGCAGCTAGAGATTTCACGATAAGTATTTTGGCTTGGAACCCAAACTTCTAAGTCGTAAGTCTTAGTTGCACCAAAGCCCATGTCACCACCACAAAGCAAAATCTTGCGGTATGGCAAACCTAGTGCCTGCAAAATGCCCTCAGCATGTGCAGTAAGCTCTTCAAGTGCTTGCATAGATGTTTCAGGTTTAACGATTTGCACCATCTCAACTTTATCAAATTGATGCTGACGAATTAAACCACGGGTATCACGACCATAAGAACCAGCTTCACTACGGAAACATGGCGTATGCGCTGCATATTTTAAAGGCAAACGTTCGGTATCAATAATCTCATCACGAACGAAGTTAGTAACAGGAACCTCTGCTGTAGGGATGAGGTAATATTCTTTTTCACCTTGAAGTTTGAATAAATCTTCTTCAAATTTTGGCAACTGACCAGTACCACGAAGTGAATCAGCATTGACCAAATAAGGCACGTAAGCTTCTGTATAGCCATTCTTTAAAGTATGGGTATCAAGCATGAACTGCGTTAACGCACGTTGTAGGCGCGCTAAAGAACCTTTCAATACGCTAAAACGTGAACCAGTCAATTTAGTCGCAGTTTCAAACTCTAAACCACCCATCCACTCACCTAAATCAGTATGATCTTTGATTTCAAAATCAAACTGACGAGGTGTCCCCCATTTTGAGATTTCAACGTTATCATCTTCATCTTTACCAGCAGGAACAGACTCATCTGGTAAGTTAGGAATGCTCAACGCTTTTTGTTCAATCTCGTTTTGTAACTCTGACAAAGCAACTTCAGCAGCTTTAATTTCGTCACCAATGGCTTGCATACGCGCCATGATTTCAGAAGCATCACCACCGGATTTTTTAATCTGACCCACTTGTTTTGCACCGGCATTACGTTCTGCCTGCAATTTTTCAGTTTTTGATTGCAAGTCTTTACGGCGAGTTTCTAAAGAAGCCCATTCTTGAACATCTAATTGAACACCGCGTTTTGCCAAAGCCGCATTAACGGCTTCAATATTATTTCTGAGTAACTTAGGGTCGATCATAATCAATCATAATATGGGTAAAAAACTGGCTATAGTGTAAGGCCTTAACACTAAAAAATATAGTGATCATATTCATAACGAATAGCTTTCACACAATTCTTAGAATAGATCACTTATTTTAAAAGTTATAGTTTGGCACACTTGGCAAATACTCAGGTTTAATGAACTTACCCGCTTCAAAATATGGCAGCGTTAATTCAGACATTCCCTCTGCATATGAAGCTAGCTCATAAATTGGATAGACAAATACAATGCCATTAGCACCATAGTAGAAATTATCGCTTAGCTGAAGTTTTTCACGGCTAATATTGTGTGCTTGAAGCCAATTTGTATTTGCTTCAAAAAGAGCATCAACCAACTGTTTTTCAACATCTGGCTGAATAAGTTCAGCAACAGTAATGTGCTTTTTATTTAATAAGTCAAAATTTACAAATTCTTGATGAGACATGCCGTGTGCAGCACCAGCTGAGTACGAATAAGTCTGTAATGCAAAGGTGGCAAGATTATAGTTTTGCCCTAAATAGCGAACATAAATTGCACTCTGACTTGAACTTGGTTCACCTTCAGGTACTTCAACTGGTTGATCGGCTAAATTTGCAAAAGCATTCGGATCTGCTTTCTTTATACGATTGGTGAAGTAATCATTAATCCATTTTTGATTGGTCTGTACTGTTTGAAAATCATACTCAGTACAACCATCTTCTAAGCAAACTTTTGATTTTGGCAATTTTACTGGGATTACTTTTGCTTGAATTACAGGAACACCAGCCTCTTTAGTCTCTTTAACTTTTGCAGTTGAAGTGGCCTGCTCCTCTTTAGCCGCAGACTTTGGTTGGCAACCAGTCACAATTGCCATTGCAGCCATTAATGGAAGAATACAAATAATTTTCTTATCGTAAAGTCGCATAATAATCCCCATGAATTTACCTCTAACACTATACAAAGCGTAAGAATAAGACGGGGTTAAAAAATGTATCTGTTTCTCTTATATAAAAAAAGCTACCGTTAAAGTAGCTTTTTTGAAGAGGCTTTAATTATTGATCAATAACATCCGTACCTTTTGGCGGCGTAAAGTTAAAGACTGATGCCGGAATTGAAGCATTTACTTTAACGTTCTTAAAGCGTACATAGGTGGTTTGACCTAATGAGTCTTGTAATACCATAAGTGTAGGCGCTTTATTTGCTCCGAAGCTAATCGTTAAGCTTTGGAATGCCCCATCTTCTTTTTTAGGGAATAATGTGAAATAGAGTTTAGATTTATCGGGTTGTGTTACACGATAAGACTTCATAATTTGGTTGGTATTACCAGAGAGTAATAATGCTGGTGTATCTGCAACCTGATCATCTAAGCTTTGGCGGACAGCTTGTTGTAAATCCGGATCATAGATCCAAACTGTTTTTCCGCTCGTTACAATAGTTTGTTTAGCAGGACTTACTGTTTCCCAATAAAATTTCCCCGGACGCTCAACTTTCATTGAGCCTTTAAATGTCTGGTTCATATGCTGTGCACTTAAACTCTTTTTCTGTGCCACAGTTTTTGTATTGGCTTTAGTTGTTTGTTCAAAGTCGGCAGTCAAACGCTGTAAACCTGATAACTGATTAACCAGGTTCCCAATTGCCTGTTGCTCCGGTGCTGCTACAGGCGCAGCAAACACTGTAGTACTCATTACAGGAGCAAGCACTGACGCGCTAAGTGTAATAGCACACATAGTTTTACGAAGCATATTCATGTCATCACCTTTTTAGTTGCTGTAAGGCAACTTACTCTCTTTCATAGTTATGAAACTGAGTAAGCTCTTAATTCAAGACTCATATTAACCGACAAACTCTGTGCTAATCATTGAGAAAATAAGATATTTTGTTATGTTATTCATGTTGTTTGTAGAATTTCATTCATCATGATGAAGATGAATAAAAATAAATGCCATAAAAAAAGCCCACAAAATGTGGGCTTTTTTCGAGCTAAAACTTATACAGTTTCAACTTTTACGTAGCGACGGCCAAATTGACCTTTCACTTCGAATTTTACTACGCCGTCAGCAGTAGCAAATAAAGTATGGTCACGGCCCATACCAACATTTGCACCAGCGTGGAACTCTGTACCACGTTGACGAACGATGATGTTACCAGCAGTTACAGCTTGACCGCCGTAAACTTTAACACCTAACATTTTTGGGTTTGAATCACGACCGTTCTTCGTCGATCCACCGGCTTTTTTAGTTGCCATGTCTCTTACTCCTCGTGATTAGCCTGAAATACCAGTAATTTTCAACTCAGTGAACCATTGACGGTGACCTTGTTGTTTACGGTAGTGTTTACGACGACGCATTTTGATGATGCGGATTTTGTCGTGACGACCATGACCAATCACTTCTGCAGTTACTTTAGCGCCAGCTACAACTGGAGCACCGATTTGAATGTTGTCACCGTTTACAACCATTAATACATCATCAAATGTAATAGTCGCACCAGATTCAGCTTTCAATAATTCAACTTTAAGGGTTTCACCCTCAACTACACGGTGCTGTTTACCACCGCTTTGGATTACTGCGTACATAATGTACTCCAATCAGCCCGTGTCGTCGTGTCGATAAAGGGATATATCGATCTTAAAACGATCGCCACTGGGGTTATACAAGGCGACAGATTTTAAGTGAAATTTGATCAAACGACAAGTATTTTCTATCTATCAGTAAAGCATGATCCCCTATTCTTACAAAATCAAACAGCTTGGACTGGAATTTAGCAGTTTTCATTGATTCTGAATGAAAATTAAAATACAGTTCCAAACACAAATTGCGTCAAGAACAAGTTGTATTAATGCTGATGTCATTAAATTTATTGTTTTGCCGAAAACATCGTATTTTGCTTAAATAAAGAACAAAAAACGCTTAAAAACAATAGAAATGATTAATATCAGCCACTTGTTAACCTGTGCAACACATCTTTAATTGATACACTAACGCCACTTATCTACCAATACGGGGTTTTTCTTCATATGGTCATCGATTTCAAGCAAGACATTCTTGCGCCTGTTGCCTCAGACTTCGCTGCGATGGATCACTTGATTAATGAAGGAATTAGCTCAAAAGTCGGTTTAGTCATGTCTGTCAGCAAACACGTCGTTGAAGCTGGCGGAAAGCGTATGCGTCCAATCATGTGTTTGCTTGCAGCACGTGCTTGTGGTTTAGATAACATGGCAAATGCACAGCGTTTAGCTGCAATCATTGAAATGTTACATACCGCGACACTGGTCCATGATGATGTGGTAGATGAATCTGGGCTTCGTCGTGGTCGCCCTACAGCAAATGCGACATGGAACAATCAGACGGCTGTTTTAGTCGGAGACTTCTTGATTGCTCGTGCTTTCGATTTACTAGTCGATTTAAACAACATGACTTTATTGAAAGACTTTTCAACAGGTACATGTGAAATTGCTGAAGGTGAAGTATTACAACTTCAATCACAGCATCAACCAGATACAACTGAAGAAACTTATTTAAAAATTATTCATGGTAAAACGTCTCGCCTGTTTGAGCTGGCTACAGAAGGTGCTGCTATTTTGGCGGGGCAAGAAGCGTACCGTGAGCCATTAAGATTGTTTGCTGGTCATTTTGGTAATGCATTCCAAATTATTGATGATATTTTAGACTACACCTCTGATGCTGAAACATTAGGTAAAAATATTGGTGATGATTTAATGGAAGGTAAGCCAACTTTACCGTTAATTTCTGCATTAGCACGCTCAACAGGTGAAGAGCATGCGATTATTCGTCGCAGTATCGCAACTGGTGGAGTAGACCAACTATCTCAGGTCATCGAAATTGTACAGAAGTCTGGTGCTTTAGATTATTGCAACCAACGTGCCCAAGAAGAAACAGAAGCAGCACTGCAAGCTTTATCAAACCTACCCGATACACCGTATCGTCAGGCTTTGATTAACTTAACTCAGCTTGCGTTACATCGAATACAATAGATATTATTTTGCCTATGCATATAAATTTTTCAGATCTTTTTTTAAAAATAGAGAAACAGCTTGAGGATCCTCAAGCTGTCATTGATGAAAATCTACTGATTGAACTCGTCAATGTCATCCGACCATCCAACCCACAAGATACGGATGAAATTAAGAAAAAAATACAGGCTTTTATTGAAAGTCTTTTGCGCACACCTACAGCTCCCTTCTTACTACAAACTTTTTTATTACGTTTAATTAATCGCTATAAGCAAGTTAGTTTATATGCTGATAGTGGAATTTTGTCTTTAGATGGTTTTTGGAACCAGCTTGGGCAAAGACTCGGAGCACATTTTTTACCGCTAATTGAAGACTCAAGCCAACTCAAAATATTAATTGGTAAAATTTTCTATTTAGAAAGTGACAAAATTTGGCTCAATAATATTGATGATGAAGATTGGGCAAATTTATTTAGTCTTATTGGGCAAAGCCAAAGTAATGTCGATGAGAAGTTAGTCATTCAAAGTGAAATGATTAAAGCCATTACAGTCCTATCTTATCGAATTAGTGGAATTGGTCTTTATCCCGAATTTATTAACGCTCAGCCAGAATTAACAGAATATGAGTCGCCGTTTTTAGTTCAGAACCGTGAAATTATTGAGTTTATTGAAAAGTATAAAAAACAAGAAATTTCTGAACATGAAATTGCAGTTATTTCCCCGCCCGATGCATCACAAGCATTTGTTATGTTGGAACAATGCCGAGATGTGGTTTTAAAGATTCGCCGTGCAACCAAAAGAATTGGTGTCAGCTTAAGTTTGACTTACTTACTGTCATTACTTGAGCAATGTCTTGATCGAATTGAGTTATTACTTTATCTGGTCGTAGATAACACTAAAGGAAAATATGTTTCTTTAGGACATCTGATTTCCGATTTAACCAAGGCACATTACAGCGAAAAAAGTGTTCGCTCATTACTCAGTACGACTAGTGAACTCATTGCCTTTCAGGTTACAGAAAATGCCAGCCGAACAGGTGAACATTACGTAAGTACGGATACCAAAGGCTTTTGGGGAATGTATAAAGCTGCCGCTGGTGCAGGTGTCATTATTGCCTTTATGGCATCTTTAAAAATTCTTGCTGCAAGAATGACAATGGCCCCGCTCATGCAAGCTTTTACTTTCAGTATGAATTATTCCCTAGGTTTCATTCTGATTCATGTTCTGCATTTTACAGTTGCGACTAAGCAGCCCGCTATGACGGCGGCGGCTCTTGCTGCAACAGTACAGCAACGTAAAGGCTCTAAAACGGCTCAAATTGCAGAGTTAGCGGCGCTTATTATTAATATTATCCGAACGCAATTTATTGCTATTTTGGGCAATATTTCAATTGCGATTCCTACTGCGGCACTCATCACTTTTGCATGGCAATTTTATCTTGATGAACCGTTATTAACCCATACTAAAGCAACTTATCTTCTACACAGCTTAAACCCCTTTACTTCATTAGCAGTTCCACATGCAGCAATTGCTGGAGTATGTTTGTTTTTGTCAGGTCTCATTGCAGGATACTTTGACAATATGGCTGTTTACCGAAAAGTCGGCCCGCGTCTAAGAGCACATCGCCGTTTAGCTAGTTGGTTTGGGCAAGATCGCCTTAACCGTTTTGCTGAATATATTGAACGTAATTTAGGTGCGTTAGCCGGTAACTTCTTATTCGGTATTATGTTAGGAAGTATGGGGACCATAGGCTTTATCCTAGGCCTACCTTTAGATATCCGCCATATTGCCTTTGCATCCGCTAACTTTATTCAAGGTTTAATGACTATTAATGGCAGCCCAGATATCGGACTGATTATCGTGTCCTTTCTTGGTGTGTTATGTATTGGTCTCACCAACTTATTTGTGAGTTTCACCTTAACGATTATTGTGGCATTACGAGCGCGTCGAGTCCGCTTTGAACAATGGAAACCTTTAGCCAAATTGGTCATGACTCATTTTTTAACTCGTCCAAGCGATTTTTTCTGGCCACCAAAACAACCACTTGAACTTGAAGAAAACACTTCAACAAATAACGGGAAAAAAGCAGACCACTAAAAATTTTGCTTTGTACACAAAATGTGATTTTCGTCAATTTTGTTGTGATTGTTTTTCCAAATGTTAAAAAATTTTCAAAATGAATTTACGATGATCTATCAGGCTTGAAAAAAAGTGTACTAGCAAGTACACTTTTAACGGCTTTCAGTAGTAGACACTGCTTGAACAAGCAAAGGTATATACATGCCCTATTTATTGCTTTTTATTGGTTGTATTTTTTTAGGATTAGGTGTTCTTGGTCTTTTTGTACCAAGACTTCAATCTTTGGATCTTCTCACCGTTCAAATATTGAGTGAAAATCGATCAGATTATCTTAACTCTATTACGACCTTTCTAGCACGTGTAGGTGGTATGCCTTTTGTATGTTTTTTATCCTTATTGGTGTGTATATATCAAGCATGGTATAAAAAATATATTACTGTTATTTTCATTAGCGTGGGTGTTCTTGGCAGTATCATCACGGGTTGGCTGCTCAAGTGGTGTGTTGACCGTCCAAGACCTCCACAGGTATATCATATTGTCGAAAGTTATGGTGCATCATTCCCAAGTGCACATAGTGTTTATGCATCAACACTGGCTTGTATGGCAATGATAATGTTATGCCATAAGCCCAACACTAACTCTCCTTATATCATTTTGATTTCCTGTCTTTGGTTTATCTGCATGGGGCTTTCAAGAATATATGCTGGAGTTCATTTTCCAACAGATGTACTCGCCGGTTGGGGCATAGGTTTTATTTGGATTGCACTGCTTTGGCTCTGGTTATTACAAACACAAAGTAGGTTAAGTAGAAAACAAATATATTTTTAGATTTTATCTAAACGAGGTGGAACAATGATGTCGGCTAAGCTTTGGGCTCCTGCCCTTACTGCTTGCGCATTAGCAACAAGTATCGCACTTGTTGGTTGTAGCAAAGGCTCCGATGAGAAACAGCAAGCTGCTGCTGCTCAGAAAATGCCGCCTGCAGAAGTAGGTGTTATTGTTGCTCAACCACAAAGTGTTGAACAAAGCGTTGAACTCTCCGGCCGTACTTCAGCATATCAAATTTCTGAAGTTCGCCCTCAAACAAGTGGTGTGATTTTAAAACGCTTGTTTGCTGAAGGAAGTTACGTTCGTGAAGGACAGGCTCTATATGAACTGGATTCTCGAACTAACCGTGCAACGCTTGAAAATGCAAAGGCTACCCTTTTACAACAACAGGCAAATCTAACTTCACTACGTACTAAGTTAAACCGTTATAAGCAACTTGTTTCAAGTAACGCTGTATCTAAACAAGAGTATGACGACTTACTTGGTCAGGTTAATGTTGCCGAAGCACAAGTTTCTGCTGCAAAAGCTCAAGTAACGAATGCAAATGTTGATCTTGGCTACTCTACAATTCGCTCACCAATTTCTGGCCAGTCTGGACGTTCTTCTGTAACAGCTGGTGCTTTAGTGACTGCCAACCAAACTGATCCGTTAGTGACGATTCAACAGTTAGATCCAATCTATGTTGACATTAACCAGTCTAGTGCCGAGTTATTACGTTTACGTCAACAACTTAGCAAAGGCAGTTTAAACAATAGTAACAACACGAAAGTGAAATTGAAGCTCGAAGATGGTTCAACTTACCCAATCGAAGGACAACTTGCTTTCTCTGATGCTTCTGTAAATCAGGATACAGGAACGATTACTTTACGTGCCGTATTCTCAAACCCGAATCATCTGTTACTTCCAGGCATGTATACCACTGCACAGATTGTTCAAGGTGTAGTTCCTAATGCTTACCTGATTCCTCAAGCTGCAATTACACGTTTACCTACAGGTCAAGCTGTAGCAATGCTTGTTAATGCCAAAGGTGCTGTTGAGAGTCGTCCTGTTGAAACCTCTGGTGTTCAAGGACAAAACTGGATTGTGACTAACGGTCTTAAAGCTGGTGATAAAGTGATTGTTGACGGTGTTGCCAAAGTTAAAGAAGGGCAAGAAGTTTCAGCAAAACCTTACCAAGCTCAACCAGCGAATCCACAAGGTGCAGCTCCAAATGCGACAAAACCGGCTCAATCAGGTAAACCTCAAGCAGAACAGAAAGCATCTAATGCATAAGGGGTAGATTGAATGGCACAATTTTTTATTCATCGCCCCATTTTTGCGTGGGTGATTGCATTAGTCATTATGTTGGCGGGTATTCTCACGCTAACAAAAATGCCTATTGCACAGTATCCGACGATTGCACCACCGACAGTTACAATTGCTGCAACTTATCCTGGTGCATCTGCTGAGACTGTTGAAAACACTGTAACCCAGATCATTGAACAACAAATGAATGGTCTAGATGGTTTACGCTACATTTCATCTAACAGTGCTGGTAACGGTCAGGCCTCTATTCAATTAAACTTTGAACAAGGTATTGATCCAGATATTGCACAGGTTCAGGTTCAAAACAAATTGCAATCTGCAACTGCGCTTTTACCTGAAGATGTACAGCGTCAAGGTGTAACAGTAACTAAATCTGGTGCAAGCTTCTTGCAAGTTATTGCATTCTACTCACCAGATAACAGCCTTTCTGACTCGGACATTAAAGACTACGTAAACTCATCAATTAAAGAACCACTTAGCCGTGTTGCTGGTGTGGGTGAGGTACAGGTCTTTGGTGGTTCATACGCAATGCGTATTTGGCTTGATCCAGCTAAGTTAACCAGTTATCAACTAACTCCTAGTGATATTGCGACAGCTTTACAAGCGCAAAACTCACAAGTAGCAGTAGGTCAATTAGGTGGTGCACCAGCTGTACAAGGTCAAGTGCTTAACGCAACAGTGAATGCACAAAGTTTGCTGCAAACACCTGAACAGTTTAAAAATATCTTCTTAAAGAACACAGCATCTGGTGCTGAGGTTCGTTTAAAAGATGTTGCGCGTGTAGAGTTAGGCTCTGATAACTATCAGTTTGACTCGAAGTTTAACGGTAAACCTGCTGGTGGTCTTGCAATTAAAATTGCAACTGGTGCTAACGCACTTGATACCGCAGAAGCTGTTGAACATCGTTTATCTGAATTACGTAAGAACTATCCAACAGGTCTTGCAGATAAACTGGCTTATGACACGACTCCATTTATTCGTCTTTCAATTGAAAGTGTTGTACACACATTAATTGAAGCGGTAGTTTTAGTATTCATTGTGATGTTCTTGTTCTTACAGAACTGGCGCGCAACGATTATTCCAACACTTGCTGTACCTGTTGTTGTGTTAGGTACATTCGCTGTTATTAATATCTTTGGCTTCTCAATTAACACCTTAACCATGTTCGCCATGGTATTGGCAATTGGTCTTCTGGTCGATGACGCCATCGTTGTGGTCGAAAACGTCGAACGTGTTATGAGTGAAGAGCATACCGATCCGGTCACGGCGACGTCACGATCAATGCAACAGATTTCTGGCGCGTTAATTGGTATTACAAGCGTATTAACAGCGGTATTCGTACCAATGGCATTCTTTGGTGGTACAACTGGTGTAATTTACCGTCAGTTCTCGATTACCCTTGTAACAGCAATGGTCCTATCGTTAATTGTAGCGTTAACATTTACACCGGCACTTTGTGCAACCATTTTAAAACAGCATGACCCTAACAAAGCACCAAGCAATAATATTTTTGCTCGTTTCTTTAGAGGCTTTAACAATGGTTTTGACCGCATGTCGCATAGCTACCAAAATGGTGTTAACCGCATGCTTAAGGGCAAAATCTTCTCTGGCGTGCTTTACGCTGTAGTTATTGCTTTATTAGTGTTTTTGTTCCAAAAACTCCCATCTTCATTCTTACCAGAAGAAGATCAGGGTGTGGTAATGACACTTGTTCAATTACCGCCAAATGCAACGCTTGACCGTACAGGTAAAGTGATTGACACCATGACAAACTTCTTCATGAATGAAAAAGATACTGTGGAATCGATTTTCACCGTTTCGGGCTTCTCATTCACGGGTGTGGGTCAAAATGCTGGTATCGGCTTCGTTAAATTGAAAGACTGGAGTGAACGTACTTCACCAGAAACTCAAATTGGCGCATTGATTCAGCGTGGTATGGCATTGAATATGATCGTTAAAGACGCATCTTACATCATGCCTTTACAGCTTCCAGCAATGCCTGAACTCGGTGTAACAGCCGGATTCAACTTGCAACTTAAAGATTCAAGTGGTCAAGGCCATGAGAAACTTATTGCTGCACGTAATACGATCTTAGGTTTGGCTGCACAAGATAAACGTCTTGTGGGTGTTCGCCCTAATGGTCAAGAAGATACACCTCAGTATCAAATTAATGTAGACCAAGCTCAAGCTGGTGCCATGGGTGTGAGTATTGCCGAAATTAACAATACAATGCGTATTGCATGGGGTGGCTCATACATTAACGACTTCGTTGACCGTGGCCGTGTGAAAAAAGTTTATGTTCAAGGTGATGCGGGTAGCCGTATGATGCCTGAAGACTTAAACAAGTGGTATGTACGTAATAACAAAGGCGAAATGGTACCGTTCTCTGCATTTGCTACTGGCGAATGGACATATGGTTCTCCACGTCTTGAACGTTATAACGGCGTGTCATCGGTTAACATTCAAGGTACACCTGCACCTGGCGTGAGCTCTGGTGACTCGATGAAAGCAATGGAAGAAATTATTGCTAAGTTACCATCTATGGGTTTACAAGGTTTCGACTATGAATGGACAGGTTTATCACTTGAAGAACGTGAGTCTGGTGCTCAAGCTCCATTCTTATATGCACTTTCATTGTTAATCGTTTTCCTTTGCTTGGCTGCATTGTATGAAAGCTGGTCTATTCCGTTCTCAGTTTTACTTGTGGTACCACTCGGTATTATTGGTGCAATCGTATTAACTTACTTGGGTATGATTATTAAAGGAGATCCAAATCTCTCAAATAACATTTACTTCCAAGTAGCGATGATCGCGGTAATCGGTCTTTCTGCAAAAAATGCGATCTTGATTGTTGAGTTCGCAAAAGAGCTGCAGGAAAAAGGTGAAGACCTGATTGAAGCAACTTTACATGCTGCAAAAATGCGTTTACGTCCAATCATCATGACTACCCTTGCCTTCGGTTTCGGTGTACTTCCGCTTGCCCTTTCAACAGGCGCAGGTGCAGGAAGTCAGCATTCTGTTGGTTACGGTGTACTCGGTGGCGTACTCAGTGCAACGTTCTTAGGTATCTTCTTTATCCCTGTATTCTATGTGTGGATTCGTAGTATCTTTAAGTACAAACCAAAAACCATAAACACTCAGGAGCATAAATCGTGATGCAAAACGTATGGTCTATTTCAGGTCGTAGCATTGCGGTATCTGCACTTGCGCTTGCTTTGACAGCTTGTCAAAGCATGCGCGGCCCAGAACCAGTCGTGAAAACCGATATTCCACAAAGCTATGCATATAGCGCTTCTGGTACGTCTATTGCTGAACAGGGTTACAAACAGTTCTTTAGCGATCCTCGTTTGCTCGGAGTGATTGATTTGGCACTTGCCAACAACCGCGACTTACGTACAGCAACGCTCAATATCGAACGTGCTCAACAGCAATATCGAATTACACAGAACAATCAGCTTCCAACAATCGGAGCAAGTGGTAGTGCAATTCGTCAGGTTTCTCAAAGCCGTGATCCGAATAACCCCTACTCTACTTATCAAGTAGGTCTGGGTGTAACTGCCTATGAGCTTGATTTTTGGGGCCGCGTACGTAGCTTAAAAGATGCTGCATTAGATAGTTATCTTTCAACGCAAAGCGCACGTGATTCGACTCAAATCAGTCTAATCAGTCAAGTGGCTCAAGCGTGGTTGAACTATTCTTTCGCAACTGCCAACTTAAGACTTGCAGAGCAAACACTTAAAGCACAGCAAGATTCTTACAATCTCAACAAAAAACGTTTTGATGTGGGCATCGACAGTGAAGTTCCACTACGTCAGGCACAGATTTCTGTAGAAACTGCGCGTAATGATGTAGCAAACTACAAAACGCAGATTGCTCAAGCACAAAACTTGTTGAACTTGTTAGTTGGTCAATCAGTTCCACAAAACTTGTTGCCAACCCAACCTGTAAAACGGATTACTCAACAAAATGTATTTACAGCGGGTTTACCAAGCGACTTACTTAACAACCGTCCAGATGTAAAAGCTGCTGAATATAACTTAAGCGCTGCTGGTGCGAATATCGGTGCTGCAAAAGCACGTTTATTCCCCACCATTAGCTTAACGGGTTCTGCAGGTTATGCATCAACTGACTTAAGTGATCTATTTAAGTCTGGTGGTTTTGTATGGTCAATTGGACCAAGCTTAGACTTACCAATCTTTGACTGGGGCACTCGTCGTGCCAATGTGAAAATTTCTGAAACTGATCAGAAAATTGCATTGTCTGATTATGAAAAATCAGTTCAGTCTGCGTTCCGCGAAGTTAATGACGCGCTTGCAACTCGTGCCAACATTGGTGAGCGTTTAACAGCTCAACAACGTCTAGTAGAAGCAACTAACCGCAACTACACACTTTCAAATGCCCGCTTCCGTGCCGGTATTGATAGTTACTTGACGGTTCTTGATGCACAGCGCTCATCTTATTCAGCAGAACAAGGTTTGTTATTGCTTCAACAAGCAAACTTAAACAACCAAATCGAGTTATACAAAACTCTAGGTGGTGGTTTAAAAGCAAATACTTCAGATACAGTGGTTAATCAACCATCTAGTGCTGAACTTAAAAAGCAATAAGTTTTAAATAACTTATTCATAAAAGCTCACTTCGGTGGGCTTTTTTATTGCAACTCATCTGAATATTTTTTATCTTGAAACCTTAAAAATTTAGATTGATAAAAAACAATGTTATTAAGTAATTTAGAAAGTGTTCCAGGCCACCACATTGTAAAGCAGCTGGATGTTGTTTACGGAAGTACTGTTCGTAGTAAGCATGTTGGCCGTGACTTGATGGCAAGTTTAAAAAATATTGTGGGTGGCGAACTGACGGGTTATACCGAATTATTAGAAGAATCTCGCCAAGAAGCCATGCAGCGTATGATTGTAAAAGCCCAGCAACTTGGTGCGAATGCAATTGTGGGTATTCGTTTTTCAACTTCCAATATTGCACAAGGCGCTTCTGAGTTATTTGTGTATGGTACAGCAGTGGTTGTGCAGCCTCAAGCACCTCATCTACCCGATCCATTTAATGCATAGGTAGAAAATGGACAATCTTATTTTTCAGCTTGTTATTTTTCTCATTCTTTTCAGCATTGGTTGGGCTTTTGGCCGCCATATTGAACGAAAACATTTGAATGAACTTCTAGAAAAAGAGCAACAATTTGCCCATATCAGAATTGATACCAATCGTTTTGCAACGAGTGACCAACTGGGCCACCTTATTAGCAGTAATGTTGTGATTTCTCATGATTACTTTAAATATGTATTGGCATCTATAAAAAATGTTTTGGGCGGAAGACTAACCAGTTATGAAAGTATTGTTGAGCGTGCTCGTCGAGAGGCAATTGTACGTTTAAAACAACAAGCTCATACCGCAGGAGCTAACCATATTATGGGAGTTCGGCTGAGTACAACCGAACTCGGAATGCAAGGCGGAATGGTCGAAGTTTTTGCTTATGGAACAGCAGTTAAAGATTAATACTGCCCAACCTCAGAAAAATGAATGCGCGGATTGCCAATATTTTTAGTTAAGTGTTGGCAAATTCGGGTAATTTTCCAACGGTCTTGTTGTTTCGCCAACGTAAAATAATAACGACCAAAAGAATGAAAATAATCATTTTCTGAAAAACGATAAATTTGATAATTACATTCTAACCAAGCTTGATCTTGTTCAATCCGAATTAGAGGATTGCTCAAATTGTGCTGTAGTCGCAAATGGGATAAGGCTTGCTGCCGAGAACCTTTATATTCATGACAAGATACGACACATAAAGGTTCTCCTCTAAATTGGAAATAGTCCACCTCAAGTTGATCTGCCAACAACTCATCAAAAGCATCCCAATTTTTCTGGTCAAAGACCAATTGAAAACGCGTGACGACTTCTAAAATACGGTGATAATCCTGATCCATGGCGAACCTTCTATGCGGGTTTTTTCACCAATTTAGCACGGCGAAATCACTTTTTTATTTTACTTTTGTTTTCCGAATCATTTTATAAAGAAGTTTTGGTGACATCCGAGAAACCATTACACCTAGTTTTTCTTTAGCCCCACCCACAACAATATATTCTTGACCCTGTACTAACGCTTTTACAGCCTGCTCTGCAAAAACATCTGCCTCTAAACCATTTTCAATTGCTTCGTCTTGATGGCCTTGAGGTTCCCCTGCACCATTGAGTGCATTAAAAGAAACATTAGTTTTTACAAAACCAGGGAAAATAACTGAAACTTCGACACCTTGATCTGAGACCTCAGCACGTAAACTATTTGCCCACATGTGAATCGCTGCTTTAGCAGCCGAGTAGCTTGCACGGTACTGTGTACCCAATAAACCAGCCACACTCGACACAAATACAACTCGGCCAGACTTTTGTTTTAGCATGGTCGGTAATACGGTTTTGGTGAGCGCGACTTGTGAGAAATAATCGACTTCCATAATGGCCCGTTCAGTTGCCATGGTCGTGTCTTTAATTAAAGCGCGTTGGCTCAAACCTGCATTATTGATGAGCCAATCAATACGGCCTTTCGCTTTTAAAATCTGCTTATAAGCCTCTTGAACCTGCTTTTCATCAGTAATATCTGCGACTACAGACAAATGATGATCGGGATTTAATAAGCCAACCCGAACCTCTTCTAATTCTTCAAAACGACGCGAGGTCAAAATCAGTTTTGCGCCTTGTAAAGCCAATTCCCCTGCTAAGGCCTTACCCAAACCAGAAGATGCGCCCGTAATCCATACCACTTTATTTTGCAAAGTATCAAGTTTGGCCATGTAATGTTCCTATTATCTTTTTAAATTATGCTGCTTGATGCATGAAGGCCAAAAAGTGGTTGATATAATGAGTTGCTGTGGTCTGATCGACCTGTGTCCCTAACTTTTCCAAACGTTTATAGCCCAAATGCGTCGTCATGTTGATGACTCCGTTAAGAGTTTTATCGACAACCAAATTAAATTTTAAACGCTTTTTAGGTTCACGTACTAGGCTTGTTACGCCTAAATCCACAATTTGTATGAGTGTTTCAAATGCAGCCGTAATGCTTTGCATATTACCGTCACGAATTTGCTGGGTAAGGGTTTCGGCTTGTTGTACGAGTTGAAGTGTGACCGGATAGGTAATATAAACTTGCTGCCCTTGCTCTTTCATGAGAGATGTCATGTAGTCAACTAAAGGTAAAAGACGTTCATTTCCAAAGAATGAAACTGACCAAGGCATGTATTTTCGAAAAGTCTCTAAAACTTGCTGAATAACTTTTTCAGACTCAGCTTGTTGTTTTGGAGACATGCTTGCATTTCCTGACTGTAAAAGCACAGAAAAAACCTGCTCAATAATTTCACAAGAAAGGTCAGACAAGACATCCCCCAAAACTTTTGCCTGACTTTGGCTTACCCCATCATGCAGTTTTTGCCGAATAGCCTCGAATTGTGTATAAGTCGAATCGGAAATTTTCAAAAAAACTTCATAACTCATCAGCAGCATCCTTTTTCAATTCTTTTGTAATTTTTGTGCCGTGTCGCCACACGATTAAATTGTGATCCATCTTTCATAAATCTACCGTTTTTTGAAAAAAATACAAAACCGTTTATCTGTTTTCAGCACATTAATTTCGAGGCATTTTTTTGCTACAATAGATGCAATTTTTTATGCATATTCGATCTAAGCTACTATGACTGACGCTCAAACCGCTCAAAATATTGCAACCACATACGATCCAACCGAGATCGAAAAGAAGTGGTACAAAACGTGGGAAGAACAAGGTTACTTCAAACCTTCTGGTCACGGTGAATCATTCTGTATCATGATTCCGCCACCAAACGTCACTGGTAGTTTGCACATGGGCCATGGTTTTAACAATGCCATTATGGATGCCCTCACCCGTTATAACCGCATGATGGGTAAAAACACTTTGTGGCAACCGGGTACTGACCATGCTGGTATTGCAACTCAAATGGTTGTTGAGCGTCAACTTGGCTTACAAGGTGTAACTCGTCACGACTTAGGCCGTGATAAGTTCATCGAAAAAGTTTGGGAATGGAAAGAACAATCTGGCGGCACAATTACGAAACAAATTCGTCGCTTAGGTTCATCTGTAGACTGGTCACGTGAACGCTTCACGATGGACGAAGGTTTATCAAACGCAGTTAAAGAAGTATTCGTTCGTTTGCACGAAGACGGTTTAATTTACCGTGGTAAGCGCCTTGTAAACTGGGACCCTAAACTTCAAACAGCACTTTCTGACCTTGAAGTAGAAAGCAAAGAAGAAAAAGGCTCACTTTGGCACTTTAAATATTTCTTTGAAGACAAATCAGTTAAAACTCAAGACGGCAAAGACTATTTAGTTGTTGCAACAACTCGTCCTGAAACTTTACTTGGTGATACCGCGGTTGCTGTTCATCCTGAAGATGAGCGTTATGCGCACCTTATTGGTAAAAACATCGTATTGCCAATTACGGGCCGTTTAATTCCAATCGTTGCTGACGACTACGTTGAAAAAGACTTCGGTACTGGGTGTGTAAAAATCACGCCTGCTCACGACTTCAATGACTATGACCTAGGTAAACGTAATAGCTTGCCAATCATTAATATCTTCAACAAAAACGCCGAAGTTTTAGGTGAGTTTGAATATATTGCAAAAGCTGGCGAACAAATTTCTAAAACCATTACTGCACCTGTAGACTATGCTGGTTTAGAGCGTTTTGAAGCACGTAAAAAATTAGTTGCCCAAGCTGAAGCTGAAGGCTGGTTAGATCAAATCCAACCATATGACTTAAAAGCTCCACGCGGTGACCGTTCAGGCGTGATCATTGAGCCGTTACTAACTGACCAATGGTACGTAAAAATTGCTCCGCTTGCTGAACCTGCAATTGAAGCAGTTCAAGATGGCCGTATTAAGTTTGTTCCAGAGCAGTACAGCAACATGTACATGGCATGGATGCGTGACATTCAAGACTGGTGTATTTCACGTCAGCTTTGGTGGGGTCACCGTATTCCAGCTTGGTACGATGCAAATGGCAACATCTATGTTGGTCGTAACGAAGAAGAAGTACGCGCGAAAAACAACATCGCTGCTGACGTTGAACTTAAACAAGACGAAGACGTACTTGATACATGGTTCTCATCTGCACTTTGGACATTCTCAACCTTAGGTTGGACTGGCGACGCACAAAAAGATGCAGCAAATGATTTCTTAAAAACCTTCCACCCAACAGATGTGTTGGTGACTGGTTTTGACATCATTTTCTTCTGGGTTGCCCGCATGATCATGATGACCCTACACTTCATGAAAAATGAAGATGGTTCATCTCAAGTTCCATTTAAGACTGTTTACGTTCACGGCTTGGTACGTGATGGTGAAGGTCAAAAAATGTCGAAGTCTAAAGGTAACGTACTTGACCCATTAGACTTGATTGACGGTATTGATTTAGAAAGCTTAGTTGCAAAACGTACGACTGGCCTCATGAACCCGAAAGATGCAGCGAAGATTGAAAAATCAACGCGCAAAGAGTTCCCAGAAGGCATTAATGCTTATGGTACTGACGCAGTTCGTTTCACGTTCTGTGCGCTTGCAAACACTGGTCGTGACATCAAGTTCGACTTAAAGCGTGTTGAAGGCTACCGTAACTTCTGTAACAAAATCTGGAACGCGACTCGTTTCGTTCTAATGAATGTTGAAGGTCAAACTGTTGGTCAACAAGCTCGTCCTGATCTTTGGGAACTTCCAGAACAATGGATCATCAGCCGTCTACAAAAAGCTGAAGCTGCTGTACATCAAGCGTTTGCAACATATCGTTTAGACCTTGCTGCTCAAGCGATTTACGACTTTATCTGGAATGAATACTGTGACTGGTACGTTGAGTTAACTAAACCAGTTCTAAACGATGCAGAAGTTTCAGAAGAACGTAAAGCTGAAGTACGCCGTGTATTGCTTGCAGTGATGGAAGCTTCATTGCGTTTGGCTCATCCGCTTATGCCGTATTTGACAGAAGAAATCTGGCAAACGCTTGCACCAATGCTTGGTCAAGGCGGTCCAACGATTATGACTGCTCAATACCCTATTCCAGAGCAAGCAAAAATCAGTGAGCAAGCTGAAGCAGATATGCAATGGCTTCAAGGTTTGATTGGTGCGGTACGTAACATTCGTGGTGAGTTAGGCTTAGGTAATGCGCGCTTGTTGCCAGTATTACTTCAAAACACTTCTGACGCTGAGCGTGAACAAATCATTCGTATTGAAGCATTGTTCAAAGCATTGGCTAAAGTTGAAAGCATTGAGTTCTTGAATAAAGACCAAGAGCCGCCTTTGTCTTGCTCTAGCGTTGTTAGCCATGCATCGGTATTTGTACCAATGAAAGGTTTAATCGACCCTAAAGCTGAGCTTGCTCGTTTGCAAAAAGACTTGGATAAAATCCAAAAGCAACACGATCAAATCGCGGGCAAACTTGCAAACGAAGGCTTTGTTTCTAAAGCACCAGCAGCAGTTGTTGAAGGTGAAAAAGCCAAGCTTGCTGAGTTTGCTGCTCAGTTAGAGAAAGTTAAAGCGAATATGGAGCAAATTGCTGCGCTTTAACTTATTACTATTTTAATATTTTAAAAAGTCATCTTAGGGTGGCTTTTTTTTAACCTATAATCTATAAATATAATTTCTAAAAATTAAATAGATACTAACAATGAAAATTTCAAATATACATATTGAAAACTTCCGGGGTCTTAAAGAGATTAATTTGACACCATCACAAATGAATTGTGTGATAGGTGAAAATAATGCTGGAAAATCAACTGCTCTTTTAGCTATTAATTTATTTCTGAAAGGTACAAAAATTTCAGAATCTGACTACTACGATAAATCTAAGGAGATTTTTATTGATATAACTTTTAATGATGTTAATGAAAATGACTTAAATAAAATATCAGATGAAGAAAACAGATCCAGAATCCAGAAAATAATTGGAAATAATCAATTAAAGTTCCGAAGAAAGTATAAATTAGATCTCTCAAGTGATTTGCTTTGTTATAAAAAAATTCCTATTAATATAATTTATAAGGCTGATTGGATAAGTAATCAGCTTAAAGGCAAAAAAGCTCCAGAAATAAAAATTTTTATGAGAGATACATACCAATTATCTCAAGATGTGGTTAGTTCTATCTCATCACAAACCGCAGCTAAAGAAAAAATTGACGAACTGATTGAACAATTACCTAGTAATGAATTCTGCTACGACTGGGAAAACCTTCCAACTGGATTCAGTAATACAGTTATACCTATGTTCCCAGAACCTATTTATATACCTGCTGTAAAAGATTTCAGTGATGAAACAAAAACCAAAGAAAGTACTAGTTTTGGTAAATTAATAAAAATTCTCTTTACACAAATTGAAGAATCACCAGAATTTATCGAAATCAAAAACTCTTTTGAAAAGCTTAATAAGATGTTAAACCGTCAGATCATTAAAGGTGAAGATGGGACCGAACAACTTATTGATGACCGTCTCGATAGCCTTAAATCGCTTGAACTTGAAATAGAAAAGGTCTTTCAAGAGAGTTTCTCTCAAATTAAATTAGAATTACAAATTCCTAATCCAGAAGTTAAGCAGATTTTTAATAGTACCCAAATTTTAATAGATGATGGAATAAAAACTACTATTGATTATAAAGGTGATGGTGTTAAACGTACTCTAGTATTTTCTATACTTAGAACTTATGTTGAAAAACTAAACTGTAATAAGAAAAATACGGACTACATCTTTTTATTTGAAGAACCTGAACTTTATCTTCACCCAAATGGTCAACGCATTTTGTATAATGTTCTAGAAAAATTATCACTTAAAGATCAAGTTTTTGTTACCACGCATTCACCAAATTTTTTTTCAGCTACAGCTAAAGAAACTTGTTTCATCAAAATATATAAAGATTTTTCTTCCTCCCCACCTTGTTCAAAAGCAAAAGAAATTAACTTTGTTATAAATAGCACTTATAAGGATGCTTTCCAAATTATCTGTTATGAAAATAGTACACCAGCATTCTTCTCTAAAAAAGTTCTCTTGGTTGAAGGAGATTCAGATTTAATCTTTCTGAAAGGGCTATCACGCTTTATTAACGAATCATATTGTTTCGAAAAAACAAATATTCCAATTATTAGAATACAAGGGAAAATGAATACCAAAAGATTTTATGACTTTTATAAACATTTTGATATTGAGGTCTTCACACTATTAGATTTAGATATACTAATTGACGGATTCGAGAAACTTGAATTTGGAACAGAATCTTCAGAACTGAATGCTCTTAGACAAAATTTATTAATAAAACTAGATCAATTTTGTGAAGAACAGGGTATCAGTAGCAAAATTAATGGAAAAATTATTTCTGAACAAGCAAAAAAAATTTCTTGGCAAGATAAATATAAGCGCTTGAAAGAGTTAGCAAATAAAGTCAGAAATCGGGAGGAGGTTTCAGATGATGAGCTTAAAGAAATTGATGAACTTTTTGAATTCGAAACAAATAATAAGCGAAGAGAAGCTTTAAAATTATCTGAAACATTCTATTTAGAAGAGAAAGTTAAGTTAATAAATCGCTTATATGATTTGGGATATTTTGTTTTAAATTTAGGCGCTATTGAAGCATACTATCCAGAACAAACTTCTGGTGAAGATAAACCGTCAAAAGCCCTTAATGCATTAGAAATTATAGAAAAACAAAACATTAGCTATTTACCCAAAATACCCTACCAACAAACTGATCAGTGCGAATTGAGTCTTATAATGAATAAAATTTTTTCTTAATTTTCTTCATTAAATCGACCTTTCATAGGTAAATGAAGAATCTATTGTCAATTATCATTCTCTCCCTTTATAAAGTTTGGGGAGAGGTGTATCTAAAACTTCATAAAACCCCATGCCCCAATAACATCTCAATCCCACTCACCTTTTTCATGTGCTTAAAACGCTCTTTTTCCCACTTCAACTGTTGCTTTAACTCAGCACAGTCCGCATCTACAGCTTTATAAACATCGCCGATATGTACATGCTCTGCTTTTACATTTTTTGCTAACTGAAAAGAATCTAAAATCTCAGCTATTTGACTTTCAAGCTGCTGACTTTGTGCATCTAGAGCCAGTTTATAAAACCTCAATTGCTCGGCAGATAAGTCTTTAGCACCTAGCCCTGTATTCTGTTCAAGCTGTAACTGGAGTTTGAGTAAATAAAACAAATCCTGCTTTTCGTAGGCCTGACTGGCCTGTTGAAACAGCTCGGTTTTTTCTAATTTTTTAGTTTCATCTTGCTCACGGTCTGGGTGAATCATCGCGGCAATTTTTAAATAAACTGTTTTGAGTGACTGCGCTGCCATTTGCTCAGCTTGTTCACGTTTCTGTTGCTGTCTTTGCTGCTTGGCTTGTTCTCGTGCTTGTTGTTGCTCTGCAGCATACTGTTCAAAGTCTTCTTCTAACTCTGCACTTTGCTCAGTACTTTCATCATATTCAGATTTTATTGGCTGAATTTTTTTAGTCTTTTTTACCGACTCCCCCACATGTTGCTGATAAAAGGTATCGATCTGCTTTACCAGCTCTAACTGTTCAGCAGATAGCATTTTGGAGCGCTTCAACGTTTGTGCAAGTTGGGCAATTTTTTCATCTAGTTGTTGTATATCCGCTTTGGAAAACTCATGGCTATGTAAAATATTCCAAAGTTGAACTAACTGCTGAAATAGCACTGTATGTAAATCGTTATACACAGGCATCAATTTTTGCCGAATGTGCTGTTGAATCTCAGCTTGTGCATTTTGCCATGTGCTCAGGCTAACTTTTTGCTGTTCTATTTTATTAATCAGGCGATTCAGTTTTTTCTGCTGTGCAGACGGTTCAGACCTTTGCTGCAAGCTCACTTTGAGATCAAAGGACATACTCATCCACCTGAAAAAGAAAAAAGTGTAGCAATAATCAGATGAGGAAGGTAGTAATGCATTTTTTAAGTCAGAATCGACCTATTCATTTTTAGAAAATAGAAGATGACTTAACTAAAGTTATATCTTAAGAAATCCACCAAATCATCAGTGGTAAAGTCACGGCAGCACATAGCGTTTGAAAGCTAATTACGGCCGCCATGAGCTGACTATTACCACCTAAAACCTTAGTTAAAATGTATGATGCGGAAGCCGTCGGTAGCGCAAAGAAAATAACTAAAATTTGTGTTTGTAAACTTGATAAACCAAACCACATGCAGACCGCGTAAGCAAAGGCAGGCACTGCTAAAAGTCGTGCGAACGTATCTGCTGCCAATACCACAATGTCCTTTTTAATTTGCATAAACTGTAAAGCTGCACCAACACATAACAACCCTAGTGGCAAACTCGACACTGAAAAAAGCTTAATAAACTGAGTAAAGCCTTCCCAAATTGGGATATGAAGTGCATTGACTGCGGCTCCGACCACACATGATGCAATCAACGGGTTTTTAAGGAGTGCAATCAAAACAGGTTTAATTGCCATGTGTTCTTTAGAAGTTAAAGCAAGCACCGAAATAACATTCACAAGCGGAATGCAAAGCGCCAATAAAATTGCCAGAATTGCCATTCCTTCACTTTTAAAAAGCGAAGTGACTAAAGCCAAACCAATATAAGTATTAAAGCGAACCATACTTTGTACGTGCACACCAAAACGTGCAGGCGGTATATGCCAAAACATTCGAAGTATGTATAAAAAGGCAGTCACTGCTAAAACCACAACCAACATCGCAATGATGGCTGTACTCAAGCTTTGTAAGTCAATTTTTGCGGTCGATAGCGTACTAAAAAGCAAAGCTGGAAATAGAATATAGTAATTTAGCTTCTCTGCCCCAGCCCAAAACTCATCGCTAAAAAAACGATATTTTTTAAATAAGTATCCCGATGCAATTAATGCAACTAAAGGAAAAAGAGATAAAACAATACTATTCATTTCTTTACTCGAGTTTTGTTGAGACTTGCTGTTTCGGCAATTAGCTTGGCTTACTCATATATTAAAGATAATGAAAACTCATGATAAAATGAGTTTTTACTCATAATAAGTACAACATGACATTTACCCAGCTTGAAATTTTTGCACTCATTGCTGAACTAAAAAGCTTCACTGCTACTGCAGAAAAGCTGGGAATTTCACAGTCGGCAGTTTCTCATGCGCTTAAATCATTAGAACAACAATGGGGCATTAACCTAATTTCAAGAACCCAAAGTGATATTGAACTCACCACGACAGGTCAACAGCTTCTTACTCATGTAAAAGAGTTATTGAGTATTTCCGATACATTAGAAAAAGAAGTTGCGGCCATCCACGGTTTAAATGAAGGAACATTACGTATAGGGTCTTTTGGGGCTTCATCCTCTATTTATCTATTACCTGAAATTTTAGAAACTTTTCGGCAGCGCTATCCTAAAATCGAAATTTATATTGATGAAGGTGAAGATAAAGAAGTGGCTCAATGGTTATTAGAACGGCGCATAGAGGTCGGTTTTTTGATTATGCCAGATGAGCGTTTTGATACTTTCCCCTTAATTGAAGATCGTTTTGTTGCGTTAATTCCTACCCACTATCCACTCGCTCAACAACTCTATATTGATCCAGCACAACTAGAAAACTGCCCTTTCATCATGACAATGGCGGGTAGTCGACATCAGGTCGAATTAATTTTAAAAAACTTTAATGTGAAACCAGACATCAAGTTTTATGTTTCACAAATTCTAAGTATCGTCAGCATGGTCCATAACCAGTTAGGGATTTCGATTGTCTCTGATATGGTGCTCACCAAAGAGTTACTCTCACTCTATCCAAATGTAGTTAAACGCCCTTTTAAACCGAACCTTAAACGTTCTATTGGTCTCGCAGTCAAAAATAAAAAGCATATGAGTCCCGCTGCAAAAGCTTTTATTGAAGTCGCACAATCGGTTTGGTCAGATCATTAATTGAATATGAGCGAGTCTTTTTAAACTTTGAGAACGAACTCTTTCAGGTCAATTTATAAGCGTATTAGATGACTTGTAACGTAAAAAGCGCCAAAACCGCCCCTCTTTAACCAAATCAACGCACCATTTATCGCCAAAAACTACTTATTTAATCCAAATTGGTGCGCTTATTGCATATTCACTTTTATGCAATTGAGTTTGTTTCGACAAACTTAGGTTTTTAGATTCCTTAAATCTATTTTGGTGCAATTTACAGACCCAGATTTGTTCCAAAATGGAATTTAGCACTTTTTTCGAGCATGCTATGCAAAATGTAGATCTATTTTTCTTATTACTTGGTGCTGTTTTGGTTCTTGCCATGCACGCAGGTTTTGCATTCTTGGAACTTGGTACGGTTCGCCATAAAAATCAGGTGAACGCACTTAGTAAAATTCTGACTGACTTTGCCCTTTCTGCAATCGCATATTTCTTTGTTGGCTACTACATCTCTTATGGCCAGCACTTCTTCCATGATGGTGCGGTTTTATCAAGTGATCATGGCTACAACCTCATGCGTTGCTTCTTTTTACTCACTTTTGCTGCGGCAATTCCTGCCATTATTTCGGGTGGTATTGCTGAACGCGCAAAAATGCGTTCACAAGCAATTGCCACACTCGCTTTAGTTGCGCTGGTATATCCATTTTTCGAAGGTATGGTCTGGAATGGTAACTACGGTCTGCAAAAGTGGTTAGAAACAACCTTTGGCGCAGCTTTTCACGACTTTGCGGGTTCAGTCGTGGTGCATGCCATGGGCGGTTGGATTGCACTTGCTGCTGTCATTTTATTAGGGGCGCGTTCTGGTCGCTATAAGAAAGATGGTCGTGTAAGTGCTCACCCGCCATCGTCTATTCCATTTTTGGCACTTGGCTCATGGATTTTAATTGTCGGCTGGTTTGGCTTTAACGTCATGAGTGCTCAGCGTGTTGATGCAATTTCTGGCTTAGTTGCCATTAACTCACTTATGGCAATGGTTGGGGGTACAATTACAGCAAATGCGATTGGGAAAAATGACCCAGGCTTCTTACACAACGGTCCACTTGCAGGTTTAGTCGCAATCTGTGCCGGCTCTGACATTGTTCATCCAATCAGTGCACTTGTTATTGGTGGTGCAGCTGGGGCTATGTTTGTGTATCTATTCACCTATACTCAAAACAAACTTAAAGTTGACGATGTGTTAGGTGTATGGCCTTTACACGGCGTATGCGGCGCATTTGGTGGTATTGCAGTAGGCCTATTTGGTCAACAATGGCTGGGTGGTTTAGGCGGCGTATCATTCATCTCACAGCTCATCGGGACAGCGCTCGCGATAGCCATTGCTCTTGCGGGTGGCTTTATTGTTTACGGCTTGCTTAAAGCGACCATTGGCATTCGTTTATCTCAAGAAGACGAGTTTCGTGGTGCAGATTTGTCTATTCATAAAATTTCAGCAAATTCTGAAGAAGGTATGTTTTAATTCTGTGTAGGCACGACAGAGTCTTTTCTTCTGTAATAGCAAATAACATCAGTCAATTACGTTACTTTTGTTTCGGCATGAGTAGCGTCTAAAGCTACGCAAGACCAAAACCATTTCCATTCACAAAACCTGTTCCTTGTTTATTACTATTCAAATAGTTTGCAAAAACTTTAAACTTCTTATGCTCAACAGGTTGTGAATGGATACACTCACTCATCATTTTGGTCACGAAATTAAATTTAGTTTAAGAGCAATTTAAGTTTTATTTTATGTAATGCCTTTACCCACAATCTAATTGATGTTGCATGGCATGAATCAACAAAAACAATTTTTCCAGATTAATATTATTCTTCTGTTTTTCAGTTTTTTTCTGCTTTTAATCGTTTTTCCAGTGGGTGGGAAAATTGATATGTACCTCATCCAACCTTGGATTGATTCAACAGGTCATTTTTTCAATCGAGACAATTGGTATCTGGAAAGACTTAATCATGAGATTGTAAAGCAGATCATTACTGGCATTTATGTCATTTTTTTCGGTCTATGGCTTGCGTCATTTAAAGTTGAGAAATTAAAGCTTTATCGCTGGCAATATGGTTATATGTTTTTCGTGAGCATGGTTGGCAGCGCACTGGTTGGTCTCTTAAAATCACAATCTGCTCATGCCTGCCCTTGGAATATGATTCATCCTAACAGCTTAGGTGGCTATATTTGGGACTTTACTGCGAAACATGGGCATTGCTTTCCGGGTGGACATGCAAGCGCTGGCTTTATTTTAATGACAGGTTATTTTGTTTATCGTCTTGAACAACCGAAACGTGCCTATTTTTATCTTATTTCAGGCATTTTATTAGGCTTTATGATGGGATGGGCACAAATGATGCGTGGAGCACATTTCCTGAGTCATAATTTATGGACAGGTTGGGTCATTTGGGCAGTAAATATCTTATTTTATGCCGTTTGTATTCGCCGCTTTGAGTTTGAAAAACGAATCAAACAAGAACTTGTCTAACTCAAGTCCTTGTTTCGTGAACATGTAAAATCTTTGGAAGTTTAACCAAGACCGAAAGTCCACCAAGCTCTAAACTTCTGTCTAGTGTCAAAGTCCCACCTAAACGTTGAGTTGCTCGGTCAACAATGGATAGACCTAAACCACTCCCCACTTCAAGATGATGATGTACACGATAAAAACGCTTTAGAACTTTATCATAATGTTCTGGGTCGATCCCCGCGCCGCTATCTTCAATTTGTATACACGCATCGCCATCTGTAGCAGTGAAAACAGAAATATTAATCATCCCCTCATGAGGGGTATATTTGATGGCATTATCAATTAAGTTAAAAATAATTGAATGAACAGTTGGCTCAACACTATGCATTTCAATTGACTCGTTACGAACAAAGCCCAAGTCGATTTCTTTTTGCATAGCCAGATTAACAAGCTGTTCAACACAATTTAAAGCGACATCATTAAGCTGAAAAGCTCTCGTCGGTTCAATCACACTTAAAGATACATCCTGCTTAGCCAGCGCTAAAAGCTGTGTCACCAAGTGCTGAATACGCGCTAATCCTTTACTCAAATTTTGCAGCGATTCCTGCTCAGGAAATTGACTAATTAAAATTTTAGTTTGTAAATTCAGAGCAGTCACAGGGGTTCGAAGTTCATGGGCTGCATCTGCAATGAACTGTTTCTGCTCATTTTGTGCCTTAGAAATACGCTCAAAAAGTCGATTCATTTCATCAATTGTGGGTAACAGTTCTTGGGGATAATCTACAACTTCAATAGGTGTTAGTTCTTCTGAATCACGATGAGTCAGTTCATTTTTAAAGTCATCGATCGGCTTCAAACCTCGACGAATAATTGCAGCTAAAGCAAAAATCGCAAATGGTAAGATAATCAAATATGGAATGAACATGCTACCTGCAAGTTCCCAAGCAAAAGCCTCACGAACCTTTTCTTGCTGGCTAATCTGAATCTGGTAATCCTTTAATGGCAAAACATAGGTACGGATTAAGCCATTACTGGTTTTATGTGAGTAAAAGCCGGCTTGTGTAACAGGTGGAACCAATAAATGGAGATGGTGTGATAAATGGGCTTGATCTTTATAAGCCCAAATATCTACAAATAGATCTTCTTCATGATAAGTTTTATGAAAATCAAACTCACTGCTTACCGTTTTCAATGGATATTCAGCTGTTCGCTCAGCTAAATAACGCATTTGGGTATCTAAAATTTCATCAACTTCTTGCAGTGCAACTTTATACGCACTAAAAATTAATATACAACCTAAGATGACACTGAAAATTGAGGTGCCCCAAATCAGTCGTTTTTTTAATGAATAATGCACTGTTATGAAGTTCCAAAATTAAGTTACGATTGCCCTAAACGGTAACCCAATCCTCGAATAGTTCGGATAAAGTCTTTCCCGAGTTTAGCTCTCAGGTGATGCACATATACTTCAATCGTATTACTGGTTACATCACTATCGAAATCATATAACTTATCTTCAAGATTTGCTTTAGAAAAGATTTTATTTGGGTGACTCATTAAAGGAATCAGAATTGCCCATTCACGATTAGACAAATCAATACGCTGTCCTTTAAACGTTGCAATATGTTGTTCAACATTTAAAACCAGATCACCACTTTGTAATAGTTGCTCATGATTCGCAAGCTGAGCCTCTACGCCACTACGGCGTAATAGCGCATGAATACGAGCAAGTAATTCATCAAACTCGTATGGTTTGATCAAGTAATCATCTGCACCATGGTTTAAACCATCAACACGGTTTTGTAACTGATCTCGCGCTGAAATAATTAAGACGGGAGTTGCTGCTCTTTGGCGAATTTGCTTTAAGACCTGCATGCCATCCATCATAGGTAGCCCTAAGTCCAAAAGAATTAAATCGAATTTATTTTTAGCCAACTGAGCCAGACCGTCTAAGCCATTATTGACCCACTCCACTTCAAATTGATGATATTGCAGCAACGTTATTGTTGACTCTGCAATCATAAAATCATCTTCAATCATCAAGATTTTTGTCATGTTCGAGGCTCGCTTTAATTCACATGGGCACAAGAGTGCAGCATATCCAGTTGAGGGTTGATGACCTGAGTTTTTACACCTAACAAACTCAGTAAGCTTGGGAATAAATTATCCTGACTTAACTTTTCTTTAGTTTGTTGGCCTAAACAACTCACTTGTGCAAGGTTGTGTTGTTTCCAGCTATCAGAAAACCACATCATCATTGGTACATGCGTTTGTTGGGTCGGTGCAATTGCATACGGTGAACCATGTAAATATAAACCATGTTCACCCGTCGATTCACCATGATCAGATAAATACCATAAACCTGTTTGATATTTCGATAATTCTTTTAGGTTATTAATGATCTGACTTAACACATGGTCTGTATATACAATTGTGTCATCATAACTATTTAATAACTCTGTTTGAGAACAACCCTGTATCGCATTAGTATCACAAGTCGGTTTAAACGGTTGATATTGGGCAGGTGCACGCTTGTAATAGGCTGGCCCATGACTTCCGACTTGGTGTAAAACAATGAGTCGCGGACGAGTATCTTCTTTAGGAATAGTCGCTAAATACTCATTTAAGCTATCGATTAAAATATCGTCATAGCATTCGCCATCTTTACACCATTTTTGCTTTAACTTTTCTGGTATTTTGTACTGTTCAACACGATCACAAGTACCCTTACAGCCAGAGTTATTATCAATCCAAGTTACTTGGTAACCCGCACGTTTAGCAATGTCCAATAGACCTTCACGATGGCTTGCTAGTTGTACATCATAGTCAACGCGAGGCATTCCAGAGAACATACATGGAACCGACACAGCAGTTGCTGTACCACATGAGCTGACTTGGGAAAAATTCAAAATATTTTGTTTAGAAAGTTCCGGATTCGTATTTTTCGAATAACCATTTAATGCAAAACTTTCCGCACGGGCAGTCTCGCCTACAACCAAAACCATTAATTTAGGCAAGTTGCTTTGTACTTGCTGAACTTGATGAGCATCTTCTCCATAATGTATCAATGGCAAGTTCTTCTTAGGCGCCATTTTGTGATAATAAGACATTAAAGATGAAATACTATTTTGTGGTGAGATCATACCTTTCAAATCACGATGCTCACGGAAAATAGATGCAAAATCAACATAGTAAACAAATAGTAAAATACCCATGATTGCACATGAGGCTACAATCGAACCAAGCTTTTTCATCAATAAATAAGATACTTTTTCTTTTTTAAGTTTTACCTGAGTAATTAAAATAATAGGCAAAACAACTAAGAAAACTGTCCAAAGCCCGAAACGCAATGAAATTAAATCAGAAACTTCAGAGACATCGGTTTGTATCATATTTTGAATCTGATCAGGTGAGATAATTACACCTAATGTATTGACGAAATAAGAACTAAAACCACCAATCACTATCAGTAAAATTGCAAAAATTTTAGCAGTCCATTTCCAGTTTAAAATCTGTAAAATCGTATAATAAGCAGCAACCACAATAACTACTGTAGCAGCTAGAAATAGAATAGCCTTTATTCCAAAATATGGAGTTAAAAGGTGGACTTGGTGATAAAAACCAATATTTAGAATTGCCCCTAACCAAATGGCTACAATTAAATTAAACATAAACAGCGAAATCTGTTTATTTTTTAAAGTAGAAAAAAAATTCAGCATCTTGGGTGACTACAATCTTTTTATGATGCTCTAATGTAGAAATTGAAACTTAAAAATGACTTAAATAAAAAATGATCTAATTCAGAAGCTTTAAAGCAAGCTAATTCTTTTAATTTATATAAAAAAGACGAGGTTAGATTTAACCTCGTCTTTTAAGCTTTTAACTAAATATTGTTTTTAGAAACTATATTTAGCCATTAAACCAACACGGTTAT
The DNA here is from genome assembly GCF_000302435.1 of Acinetobacter sp. TG2027. Taxonomy (NCBI): domain Bacteria; kingdom Pseudomonadati; phylum Pseudomonadota; class Gammaproteobacteria; order Moraxellales; family Moraxellaceae; genus Acinetobacter; species Acinetobacter sp. TG2027. The sequence goes on from NZ_AMJN01000008.1 coordinate 70,138, forward strand.
CTTTGTAAGACTTACCATCAAATGTATCACGTTTACCGTTAACGTATTCAACACCTAAATCAATTGGTTTAACTGGTGTATAGATGAAGTTAATCCATGCTTGTTGAACTTTTTCATTCCCTGCTGCATATGCTTTAGCATAATCAGTACCATCATCAGAGAACTGAGCACCGTACGCTAATGTAGAACGTAAGTTAGGTAAAATCTTATAAGTTCCGCCCACTTGTACTGCTACAAATTCATTTTGCTCAATATCACCATCTACAATTGTATAGGCCTTATTACTACCGTATAGATAGTTACTATTACCTACCACATAAGATGCATCAGCAAATAGTTTTAAAGGATCAGATACTTTAAAGTCGGTACCAACAGCAACACCCCAACCAGTTTGGTTGTCACCACCAGCTTTTGATTTATAGTTTTCAACTAATGCACGAGCTGAAGCATTACCTTTTCCATCAGCATAACCTTGAGTTACTTTGGCAGTTAAAACTGGTAAGCTATATTTAATACTGTCATTTACCCAAGCACCATCTGCATCTTTTTTACCAGTAAGACCAGTGCTATCGCCTTCCTCGGCCGATACAAACAATTGAGTTGTTGGCCCAAGTTTATAGTTATAACGTACTTGTGGAACACGCGTTGTACCACCACCAATGTTTGTCGAGAAGTCAATCATTTCTGGTGCATGGTTAGACAAGAAGTTAGACGTTGTTTGACCAAACAACCAGTTATTATAAGTTAAGTAAGCGTGACGAATACGCAAAGAGCCGTTTGAATCTGTTGTTGAACCAGCAAAATCGACTTCAAGTTTACCACCTACTTTGGCATCATTTACTGGAGCAGTAAAATCTAAACCAAAACGAGTCGTTTTCGCTGTAGCACGAATTTTATCAGTTGCTTCACCTTTTGACTCAGCTACTTTACCAAAGTCGTTATCCGCACCTTCGATAATATAGTTAGCATCACCACGAACAAAACCATAGAGGTTCACATCAGCACCCGCTTTAGATTTTAATGATGCTAAAGGTGAAACTGGCGCAGCAGCTTGAGGTTGTGCCTTAACTTCTGCTAACTGTACTTGCTGTTGTTGCTGTACTTGCTGTTGTTGTTGCTGAACTTGACGTTGTTCTTGAATTAAAGCTTTTAACGCTTCAACTTCTTTACGAAGCTGTTGAATTTCCGCTTTGTCGGAAGTCGCAGCATGTGCCCCACTCATCATTAAAGCTGTAACTGTAAGAGCTAAACTTTTAATAACGAAAGATTTACGATTAAGGAATAGATCCATCAAAAACTCCTAAAAATATATTTTATGTTGCCTATCCATGCCAAGTTGATTTACGCCATTAAATTAGGGGCTAAAAAATCAACTCTCCTCCACATTGGTTACATTAATTTTATTACCGCAACCAAAACCAATTTCAACGTTGTGCAAGACTAAAACCTATAAACAAAGACATAAAAAACATACTTTGATTTACAGATTTTTACCTTAACTTCATGTTGTAACGAATCCTACACAACTCTCTTATCTTATAGAATGATTAAATCGTTATTTCATTATTCTTTTTTAGACTTTAGGCTAATAACCAATCTAATTGAACATTTTTCTGCCCATTTTGATTGATTCACATGATTTTTCTTGTTATCCAAATCCATTTTTTCTCCATTTAGCTTCCATTTGCTACCCACACAAGATGGCACAATTAATTGAGCATTTAAATAGCTAAAAATATACATTTTTAAAAACATAGACAAAGGTATTAAATAAAGCTTAGATCACTGCTTGAGCAATATTAAAGTTCTTTATTTCATTTAGTTAACATTATTTTTCCTGTAGTTTCTCATGTTTCCATAGGAAAATAGGCAGTAAACTGATCACTGCAATAATGACAATAGCTATCAAATAATAGAAATAACCGAGTAAATCTCCAATCACACCACTAAAACTATAAAGAAGACCGCTAACAGTCGCCATGACTGAAACCTGAAAGGTAAAATCTGTCCCCGCATATTCTTTTCGACTGTAATGCATGACTAGAGTCAACATAGCTACCAATAGCATTGCCGAGAATGCATCTTCTAAAGCATTGACTGTATATATAACCCAGACACTCAACTGAATTTTTTGTTCATAGGCATAGGCTAAATAAGCATAGGCTCCTAGACTCATAATTTTAAAAATTGAAAAGCCAATTAATGCTGTTGGTCTTGAAAAGTATTTAAGCACTGCTCCTGCTATTGCCGCCCCAACGAGTGCTGCTACTGCACCGAGCATCGTGATGTAAACACCAATTTGAGTAAAACTTAATCCCATATCCACCATTAAAGGTTTAAGTAATGGTCCAGCTAAGCCGTCTGCTACTTTAAAAGTGATCAGTACCATTGACCAAGAGCGGAGCTCTTTATTTTGAGAGAAATATCTTAGGTAAGCTTTAATTTTTAGGACTAAATTTTGCTGATCAAGTTTGAGTTCGCGACTCGCATGAGAAGTATGTTGAGGCTCTTTAAATAACCAAACTGGTAGAGTATTTAAAAATACTATGGTTGCTAATAGCAAAAAAGTAGGTTGCCATGTTAACCAGTCTAAGCACCAAAGTACGGCGCCTCCCCCAACAATAAAACCTAAGCGCGAACCAATGACCTGAAATGTATTGCCCCAATGCTGCTGATCATGTTTTAACAAGTTGACTGCTAAAGCATCGGTAGCAATGTCTTGTGTTGCTCCAGTTAAGTTCATAAAAAGTAGTGAAATAAAAAATGCGAATAAATAAATAGGTTGATCTAAAGCTTGAACTGGGAAAAAAGATAAAATACACAGTACACCTACCGTCAAAAACTGAGTAGGTAGAATCCAACTACGATAATGTCCTAAGTGAGAAAGTGCGTGTCGGTCGACCCACGGCGCCCAAAAAATCTTGATTGACCACGGTAACATTAATAAGCCAAAGCCACCAATATGGGCGAGTGAAACTCCTTCTGCTCTTAAGATCACGGGTAAAGCGTGGGTCATAAACCCAACAGGCAGTCCTTGTGCCCAATATAGAGAAAATAGCAGAAGATAAAGATTTTGCTGCCGCAACATAGAAACCTACTTTTTATTTGTTTAATGAGGAATAACATCAAATGTCATGTTGTTCTTACATTTTGCCAATGAAGCATATATTTCAAAAGATTAAGATAAAACTAGGACAAGTTAAAATTTAAAAAAATATGGATCAACATTTCCCTAATTTACCTGATTTGGTGCCTCAACGCGGTACTGCTTTGAGCCGAGCACTATTTAAAAAACTTTTTTTAGCGCAAGGTTGGACAATTGAAGGTGAAGTTCCTAATTTGCCAAAAGCAGTGGCGATTATTTCCCCCCATACTTCCAATATTGATGGATGGTATGGATTTCTTGCGATTTTCGGATTAGGTATTCAAATTACGGTGTTAGGTAAAGATGCTCTTTTTAAACCCCCATTTAAACGAGCTTTAGATTGGGCTGGAGTCGTTCCAGTTAAACGTGACACAGCCAATGGACTTACGGAGCAAGTCGTTGCAACCATTCAAAAATATGACAAGATCTGGATTGGAATGGCGCCCGAAGGCACACGTAAAAAAGCAAAAAAAATGAAAAGTGGTTTTTACCATATTGCTGCAAAAGCCAATATTCCCATTGTCATGTTTTCTTTTGATTATGACCACAAGGCGATTCACTGTTTAGGTCACCTAAATCCAAGTGGCAACTACGATGAAGATCTCACCAAGATTTTTGAGCGTTATGAAGGAAAAATTTCACCTAAAAATCGTAATTGGCTTGCTGAACCTTTACAAAATCTAGTGAAAAAAACCTAGCAAAAATTGAGCAAATCTGGTCTCATGAGCCCTCTTAATTTATCTCGACGTAGATTATTTTTAAAGATGAAAATTGCTCAATTTGCCAGTATTGGATTTATCTCTCTAGCACTATTTGGCTGTGATAAATTTAGCAAAACACCAACACCGACAACCTCAATGAAAGCCCGTGAACCTGTGATTGCACTTGCTTTAGGTGGCGGTGGAGCAAAAGGATTTTCACATATTGGTGTAATTAAGGTTTTAGAGTCTCACGGAATTAAACCTAAAATTGTCACGGGTACCAGTGCCGGTAGCTTTGTTGGAAGTATCTACGCAAGTGGACAAACGCCTTATCAGTTGCAAAGTCTAGCGCTGAAGTTACAAGAATCAGATATCCGTGATTTAACACTTAATCGTCAGGGTATTATTCTCGGACAAAAATTACAGGACTACGTTAACCGTAATGTAGGCAATAAACCGATTGAGAAGTTCCCAATCCGTTTTGCTGCCGTGGCAACACGCCTTGATAATGGTCAAAAAGCTGACTTCATTAAAGGTAATGCAGGCCAAGCAGTACGTGCATCTTGCAGTATTCCAAATGTGTTTGTACCAGCAACAATTGGCAAGCAGAAATATGTCGATGGTGGATTGGTTAGCCCAATTCCTGTTAAAACAGCTCGTGACATGGGTGCAGATATTGTCATTGCAGTCGATATTTCTGCGCGTCCAGCAGGGAATCGCCCAGCCAATATGTGGGGATTACTTGATCAAACCATCAATATCATGGGTCAACAAAGTATTAATGAAGAACTCAAGCAGGCCAATGTTGTCATTCAACCTAAAGTTGGTCATCTAGGTACTCTTGATCTCAAATCAAGTAATCAGGCAATTTTGGAAGGCGAAAAAGCTGCTCAAGCGCAAATACGCCAAGTTGAAACGGCAATTGCAAACTTCAAAAAATCTCCAGCTGCATTTAAGCCTGCACCACGCCCTAAATTCTAATTGAGGTGGTTTTTTTCTATCCACACTCCCCATCATCTGCTACAGTGGTAAAAGTGATATTGAGTCACTTTTACCCATCATAAAGATATATAAAAGAGCAGATCTATGGAGTTTGTTATACAACCTTGGCACTGGTTTGTATTGGGTATCTTACTTATTCTTTCTGAACTGATTCTACCCGCCTTTGCCGCGCTTTGGTTTGGTATTGCCGCCATTATGGTGTGCTTTCTCTACTGGTTATTTCCAGATATTAGCCTCACAACGCAAATTATATTGTGGATAGTTCTGTCAGTGCTATGCACCATTCTTTGGTTCAAATTTATTAAACCATTATCAATTGATAAGACTAAGGCGGGATTACCCCGTGAAGCGACTATTGGTCAAATTGGTATGGTGATTCAAACCGGTCTCGACCATGATCAAATTATCGTTCGTTTTCCAATGCCCATTTTAGGGGCCGATGAGTGGAACTGCCGAAGCACCACACCAGTCAAAGTCGGTGATCGTGTTAGAGTTATTGATATTTCGGGTAATGACTTAATTGTCCAGTCCCATGGTACTTCATAAACATTAAAGATAAAGAGAGGGTATTTTCATGCCAGTCGGTACTATTATTGTTTTAGCCTTTTTGGCTTTTGTGGCTGTCACCATTTTTAAAGGGGTTCGTATTGTTCCTCAGGGTTATAAGTGGATTGTTCAACGTTTAGGGAAATATCATTCTACCCTTAATCCGGGGCTTAATTTTGTGATTCCCTATGTTGATGAAGTGGCTTATAAAGTTACCACTAAAGATATTGTGTTAGATATCCCATCTCAAGAAGTGATTACGCGTGACAATGCTGTATTACTCATGAATGCTGTGGCATATATTAATTTAACCACACCAGAAAAAGCGGTCTATGGTATTGAAAACTATACATGGGCAATTCAAAACCTTGTACAAACTTCATTACGTTCTATTGTCGGTGAAATGGATCTAGATGACGCTTTGTCTTCACGAGATCATATTAAAGCGAAGCTAAAAGCTGCGATTTCTGATGATATTTCAGATTGGGGTATCACATTAAAAACTGTTGAAATTCAAGATATTCAACCCTCTTCTACCATGCAAGCTGCCATGGAAGCGCAAGCCGCTGCTGAGCGTCAACGCCGTGCTACAGTAACGAGAGCTGATGGTGAAAAACAAGCTGCAATTTTAGAAGCTGATGGTCGCTTAGAAGCATCTCGCCGTGATGCAGAAGCACAAGTTGTTTTGGCTGAAGCTTCACAAAAAGCGATTGAGATGGTCACAAGTGCAGTGGGTGATAAAGAAACACCAGTTGCTTACCTGTTAGGTGAGCAGTATGTCAAAGCGATGCAAGATATGGCGAAATCAAGCAATGCTAAAACTGTGGTTTTACCAGCCGATGTTTTAAATACAATTCGCGGAATTATGGGAAAACATAATTAATTTAGTTACTTTCAATACGTAATTGAAATCAAAACGGCGACCACTATATCGCCGTTTTTTATCTTTTATATTATTGGTTTTTTAATTTTTTCTGATCTTTCAAAGGGAGTTTTTTTACAACCAAATCATAAGAATCGTGAATTAAATCTTGAAGTAAATCGCTTGTTAAGTTCTTATGCGGTGTAATCGAAATCCAGTGCTTTTTATTCATGTGATAGCCCGGAATAATAAATGAATAGAGCTCCTGATATTCCTGACTTTTATACGGATCACATTTGATATTAACTATTTTAACGTCAGCTACTTCTGCTGTCAGCATGAATATTTTTTCTAAAATTTTAAAAACTTCATATTCAGGCCCAAATGGATGGTCCTGTTGGCTAAAAGGAAGATTGCGAGCGATTTCAATTGCAGCTTGATGAAGCTGAGCACCATTCATTCTTTTCTCCCTTATTCATTGAATATGAATAGAAGTTATGAATATTAATTTAATATTATTAATTGGTACGTGCTAAAAGGAATTGCGAGATATCTACTAATTCTTTTGCATCGTCACCAAAGTGAGCTAAGGCTTCAAAAGCTTGATCATGCAATTCTTTAGCATAGGCCTTTGCTTGTTCGAGCCCCATTAAGGCTGGGTATGTCGATTTTTGTACTTGTTCATCCTTACCTGCGGTTTTACCTAAGGTTTCGGTACTCGAAGTAATATCGAGAATATCGTCTAATACTTGAAAAGCCAAACCAATGGTCTGCCCATATTGACGCAACTTTGGAATTGCTTGATCTGTTCCAGAGAAAATGGTCACTGCACCCATCATAATGGCCGCCTGAATGAGCGCACCGGTTTTATTTCGATGGATATTTTCAAGTTCGTCTTGAGTAATTTGCTTGCCTTCAGCTTGCAAATCTAAAACCTGTCCAGAGACCATTTTGGAGCTGGCAGTTGCTAAAATCTGCATTTGTTTTAATACAATCGCGGCATCGGTACCCTGCCCTTGTTCATCAAACAAACGGCTACCTAAAACCTCAAAAGCCATTGATTGTAAAATGTCACCTGCAAGCAAAGCAGTATCTTCACCAAACGCAACATGACAAGTCGGCTGACCACGACGCAGTAAATCATTGTCCATACAAGGCAAATCATCATGCGCTAAGGAATAACAATGAATAAGTTCAACCGCAACCGCAGCACGGCGAGCCGCAGCAAAATTTGGATTTGGCTGTAAAGAAGCCGTAGCATAACACAAAGCTGGACGCACACGCTTTCCACCAAGCATGACTGCATGGTGTACTGCACTTTTTAAAGGTTCTGGAATTGAAAATGCGGCCAATGTCGTCAATAAATCTTGTTGAATACGTTGTTGAGCTTGTTTTAAAACATCCGCATTAACTTGAGAGAGTGATGACACAGTCGCCTCGATAAAATCAGTAGAGAAATTTTATTGAATGTCATGAAGCATTCATGCGCTACATCATACACGATTCACTGTGAAAAGTGCGTGATGAGTTTTCGAAGGCCTATGTAAAAAGCCTCTACAAAATCGAGAGGCTTTTTTCATTTTAAGTGACTTTTAGAAACTGTCACCCGGAACGCGTACCCAACCTTCCATTAACACGCGTGCACTACGACTCATAATTGCCTTTTTAACAACCCACTGGCCATTAGTAAGTTCTGCTTGAGCACCAACACGTAATGTCCCAGAAGGATGACCAAAGCGTACTGCTTCACGCTCACCACCGCCAGCTGCTAAATTTACCAATGTGCCCGGAATGGCAGCAGCCGTGCCAATCGCCACCGCTGCTGTTCCCATCATTGCATGGTGAAGTTTGCCCATCGACAAAGCTCGAACGAGTAAGTCGACATCGTTCTCTGAAACGTTTTTACCGCTTGAAGCTGTGTAATTTTTTGGTTTAGAGACAAAAGCAATTTTTGGTGTGTGCTGACGCGCAGCCGCTTCTGAAATATCTTTAATCAAACCCATTTGTACCGCACCATAAGCACGAATTTTTTCAAAACGTGCTAGTACAGTTGCATCACTATTAATATGATCTTGTAATTCTGTACCTTGGTAACCCAAATCTTCTGCATTTAAGAAAATAGTTGGAATACCTGCATTAATAAATGTGGCTTGGAAACGGCCAATATCAGGAACATCTAATTCATCAACGATATTTCCTGTCGGGAACATATCACCGCCGTCTTCACCGTCATCGGCTGGGTCTAAAAACTCAATTTGAACCTCAGCGGCAGGAAACGTCACCCCATCAAGTTCAAAGTCGCCAGTTTCTTGAACTTGACCATTGGTGATAGGTACATGCGCAATAATCGTTTTTTGAATATTTTTTTGCCAAATTCGAACCGTACATAGGCCATTTTCTGGAATACGATCGGCATCAACTAAACCATTTGAAATCGAAAAAGAGCCAACAGCCGCGGTTAAATTACCGCAGTTACCGCTCCAATCTACAAAAGCTTGATCAATTGAAACCTGACCAAACAAATAATCGACATCATGATCTGGCTGAGAACTTTTAGCGAGAATAACTGTTTTGCTGGTACTCGAAGTGGCTCCTCCCATCCCATCAATTTGTTTTCCATAAGGATCTGGACTACCAATTACACGTAGTAACAGCTGATCTCTTGCTTGACCTGCAACTTGGGCTTTTTCGGGCAAATCATCAAGCTTAAAAAAGACACCTTTACTAGTTCCACCACGCATATAAGTTGCTGGAATTTTAATTTGCGGTACTGAGCTCATATCAACTGTTATCCTTACTATTATGTTCTTCTATATCAAAACAAGCATTCTTGTTTACCCTTCTCTTCATCTTAAATTGTTTTAAGGTCAAGAGATAGCGATCTGCTTTATACATCAATCGTATTGACGCGAGCATATTTTGTGAATTTAACAATACTCTTGCAATGACTTAATCTAAGCAAAATCTAAGAAAAAAAGTCTATCTGAAATTATATTTTTTAGAGTAGTTTTCACTCGAAATAGAAACATTAAAAGCAACATTATGATTTTAAATAGTTTTTACAATTACTTTTCAGTCACGCCTTATTAATTTGTAGTCTAGGCTAAAATAACTCCATCTATTAGAATAATTTACTTATTCATAGTGAGTGAAGACCTTTGACCAACGAATCTTCTACACTTCAACGAGGACTAAAAAATCGACATATCCAATTAATTGCTATGGGTGGAGCAATTGGTACCGGATTATTTTTAGGCTCGGCGCAAGTGATTCAATCTGCGGGACCATCCATTATTTTAGGATATGCCATTGGTGGCTTAATTGCTTTTTTAATTATGCGCCACCTGGGAGAAATGATTGTTGAAGAACCTGTTGCAGGATCGTTCAGCCATTTTGCGTATAAATACTGGGGGAAATTTCCCGGATTTTTAACTGGATGGAATTATTGGATACTCTACGTTCTGGTTGCGATGAGCGAACTCACCGCAGTGGCCAAATATATTAATTATTGGTGGCCTCATATTCCAGCGTGGACGTCTGTCTTATTTTTCTTTGTCGTGATTACGGCAATTAACCTAACAAACGTCAAATTTTATGGTGAGTCCGAATTCTGGCTCGCTATTATTAAAGTTGCTGCGGTCATCTCTATGATTGTTTTTGGGCTTTATTTGCTATTTACAGCAGATTTAGGCTCAAATATTTCATTTAGTAACCTTTGGTCTCATGGTGGATTTTTTCCAAATGGCTTTAGCGGCCTCTTCTATATGTTGGCTTTCTTGATGTTCGCTTTTGGTGGTATTGAACTGATTGGTATGGCCGCAGCGGAAGCAAAAGATCCGAAAAAAACCATTCCAAAAGCAATTAACCAAGTCGTTTTCCGTATCTTGATTTTCTATATCGGTTCATTGGCAATCTTACTTTCATTAGTGCCATGGAACCAATTAGATCTTGGCGGTCTCGACAAAAGCCCATTTGTGATGATTTTTAGCCAAATGGGAATTGGTTGGGCTGCACACTTACTGAACTTTATTATTTTAACTGCTGCCCTCTCTGTTTATAACAGTGGGATGTTTGCAAATAGCCGTATGCTATATAGTCTCGCTCAACAAGGTAATGCACCAAAAGTTTTTGCAAAAACCAATAAACAGGGTGTTCCTATTCCCGCTGTTTTACTTTCTGCTTTATTAATCTTTGGTTGCGTTCTTTTAAATTACTTTGTACCTGAAGATGCTCTTGGACATCTCATGTATGTTGTAGTTGGTGCACTTGTTCTAAACTGGGCAATGATATCAATTACACATTTGAAGTATAGACGCTTTGTTAAGCACGCGAATATTAAGACTTCTTTTCCAGCGTTATGGTCACCTTTTAGTAATTACTTAGTTTTAGCCTTTATTGCTGTGGTTCTCTATATTATGTGGACTCAAGGCTTCAAAGAGTCAGTAATGATGATCCCTATTTGGATTACGGCAATGCTCGTACTTTTTGACTATTTAAATCCTAAAAAACTAGATTCCATTGAGAATCCTGAAGAATAAATAAATCTAAAAAGCCATTGTCTAGACAATGGCTTTTTTATTTAAAACTATAAGATTAAAGCCATATCTGAATCTCAGTTTAAAGCCACTGTTTCGTATCATCAGCGACAGGTGTGCCATGAATAACGTGCATAATCATTGCATGAGCAATACTGCCTTTAAATGGAATTTCAGGTAATTGATTAAATTTGAAAAACTGAGCATCGCTAAGTTCTTTCTCCTGAATTTCAATTTCGCCCGCTTCATATTCAGCTTTAAAAGCCAACATTAAGTTACTCGGAAATGGCCATGGTTGACTCGCCAAATACTGAATATTCTTAATGTGTAATCCAACTTCTTCTAATGTTTCACGTCGCACAGCATCTTCTAGTGTTTCCCCTACCTCGACAAAGCCAGCGATTAAACTGTACATCTGGCTCGTATTTCTGGCATTTTTAGCCAGCAAAATCTCGTCCTCTCCACGTGTAATAATAGTAATCACACAAGGATTAACTCTAGGATATTGACTAAAATTACATGCTGGACAAGTCATAGAATATTCAGTCTTATGCTGTTGGGTTTTATGTCCGCAACGGCTACAAAACTGATGATTACGACGCCACTCTAGCAACTGAAAAGCGCGACTTGCCTGCTCAAACTGAGGTTTAGTCCAATACTGTAAGAGTTGGCGAATGGGTATAAACTGATATCCATTTGGTATAAGTTCGCTTTCTTGGAAATCTCTTGCTATTACTAGAGGGTCTGCTTGTATAGGTAAATCATATTCCTGCTGTTCAAGGCAAGGTAGATTAAAATTCGCATCAACCAAAAGTTGTTGCTGCTGAAAAATATAAGCAATAGGAAGGTTGTTGGTATCCATTTATATACTCGAGTGAAGAACCTTTCGATGGCCTCTATGGCTCCTTCAAAAGGATCAAGCTTAAACATATTTTTTAAAAATCTTACGCATACTGGCAAACATCTTCAATTTATTTAATTTGTATCTTTTTGATTAAAATCACATTTTATTCACGCGCGCTATGCTTTTAAGTTATATCTATGACTTTATAGCTAACTGACCAGTGATGAACTTAGAAGCTCTGCTTCACATAAAATTGATCTCTGAAAACTTAAACTAGTTTTAGTTCCATCTCATGAAGCAAAAATATGCGATTTGGTTTAATTCTGGGTGATCAATTAAATCACCAACTCGCAACGCTCAAGTATTTAAACCGTAATGAAGACGTTATTTTGATGGCTGAAGTGCTTGAGGAAACGTCTTATGTTGCTCATCATCCACAAAAAATAGCACTGATTTTTAGTGCAATGCGTCACTTTGCAAAAGAATTAAAAGCACAGGGCTGGAAAATCCGTTATCACACATTTAAGCGCGAAAGTCATATAAAAAAGTTAGTCGACTTTATTGCTTTGCAGCAGCAACACTTCTCGGCGAATACTCTCGTCATTACCCAATGTGGTGAGTATCGCTTACAACATGAAATCGAAACTTCATGGGCTAACAAGCTAAAACTACCTGTTATTTGTTTAGAAGATGATCGATTCTTTTGTACCGTAGAACAATTCAAGCAATGGGCAAACAAATATAAAACACTAAGAATGGAATACTTTTACCGAGAAATGCGCAAGCAAACTCATTATTTAATGCATGACCAACAACCCGTTGGCGGGCAATGGAACTTTGATCAAGCCAATCGAAAAGCTTGGTCAGGCAATCCACCTTTGCCACCAAAATTAACCTTTGAGCATGATCAAATTGATATAGATGTTATTCAACTGGTCAAGAAAGAATTTTCTCAACATATCGGCAATATCAACTCCTTTCAATGGGCAACAACCCGTCAAAATGCCCTACTTGCTCTAGATCATTTTATTTCTAACAACCTACCCCACTTTGGCGATTATCAAGATGCCATGGTTTATGGTTCAGATTTTATGTTTCATAGTCTGCTCTCGCCTTATTTAAATTGTGGATTGTTATTGCCAAAAGAAGTGTGTGACGCTGCCCAAACAGCTTATTACAACGGACAGGTTCCCTTAAATGCAGTAGAAGGATTTATTCGGCAGATATTAGGGTGGCGGGAATATGTGCGTGGAATCTATTGGTTGTGTATGCCTGACTATAGCGATCAAAATACCCTTCAAGCCAGCACGCCGCTGCCACAATATTACTGGACGGGTAATACAAAAATGGCATGTATGGCCGAGTGTTTCAGAAATACCTTTGCACATGGATATGCTCACCATATTCAGCGTTTAATGATTACAGGCAACTTTGCGCTTTTAGCAGGTGTAAACCCATCAGAAATTTGCGAATGGTATTTAGCTGTCTATGTAGATGCTTATGAATGGGTTGAGTTACCGAATACATTAGGTATGGCAATGTATGCAGATGGCGGCACCATGGCAAGTAAACCCTATGCTGCATCAGGTAATTACATACATAAAATGTCAAATTATTGTCAGCAGTGTACATATAACGTCAAAACCAAAACTGAACCAGACAGTTGTCCATTTAACAGTTTGTATTGGTATTTTATGAGCCAGCATGAGGCCATATTTCGTCAGAATCCCAGAATGTCGATGATTTATAAAAACCTTGATCGTATGAAAGATAAAGCTTCTGTCATGAAGCATGCAAAGTTACTTATTCATCAACTTGATGAGCTTTAATATCATGAAAAAACAGCATCTACCCCAGAAAATATGTGTCTATTGCCAACGCCCTTTTGACTGGCGAAAAAAATGGGAACGTTGCTGGGAAGAAGTAAAATATTGCTCTGAAAGATGTAAAAGACAAGCCCGTTCAAATAAGTAAATATTTCACCAGATTATTTTAACTGATTCAACACGACTCTTCATTGTTGAATCAGATGTATTTCAATTGGTTATATATGATGATGTTAAGCATATTTATACTGACGAGAGCAGTAAGCTCGTTCAACGGCTGGTGAACGTAATTGTTGATGTTTAGTTTTACGCCCTGCCATACGTTTACGCCAAAGTTTAAAACTATTGGTTTTCAGGTTATATCTCATTAAACGAATCACTTCGCTTTCACTTAAGCCATATTCTCGCTCAATTGCTTCAAATGGGGTTCGATCTTCCCATGCCATTTCAATAATTCTAGATAAGTCCTGTTCATCAATTTTTTTCATGCTATGCCCTTTTGAATTATAGGTAGCTAAATCTGATTTTTAACAAACAACCTTTCGGGAACAGTTTCATCTACTCAATTGCTTGTCTTAAACCTTTTCGTGTTTTGCTTCAGATCATAGAAAGATCAACATGAAGTTTTTGTGATTTTTTAGCTTTATAAACTGTTTTTCTACAGATATAAGTGTTTGAAACCGTTGAATGGTTCAACTTTATCTTTATTGGCCACTCTGGCAAAATTTTTAATAACTAAAACGTAAAAAAGCCATTGCCTTCGCAATAGCTTTTTTGTTTATAATCATAAAATTATGCGCCCTTAGCTTAACTGGATAGAGCAGTTGCCTCCTAAGCGACCGACGTGGGTTCGAGTCCCGCAGGGCGTACATATTTCTTCACTTAATCCTTCACTTCAGCCAACAATGTTTCAGCTGCAAGTTTCCCTAAATTATTAGAAGCAAGCGGACTATCACCAGTTAGCAATTTACGGTCTCTATGACATTGACCTGTAATGCCCTTATTTAAAATTTCTACACCGAGTTTTTCAAGATTTTCACCCACTAACCAAGGTAAAGCTCCAGGCATATAACCAATATCAATATTTGCTCCTTTATCTAATGAATCAGGGAATACACAAATTTGATAGCCTTTAAAAATATAGTTTTCTGGCTGTTCATTAACTGCCGCAGCCAGTAATGAGGCTGGACCATGGCATAACGTAATAATAAATTTATCTTGTTCAACCGCCCATTTAAGAACTTTGTTTACCTCAAGACTATGTGGAATTTTAGCTAATATGCCATGCCCACCCGGAATAAATACAGCCGCATAGGGTGAGTTTTCACCAACTGCATTTTCTAAAATGTCAGCTAGTTTTAGCGGATTTTTTAATTTATCTGCATATTTCTGAAAGGTATCTAACACCACTTGTTCTTGCTTTGGCATTGCCCACATTTCAAGTTTGGCTGGATTTCCTGAAAGTGTCGCAATATCAATTTCGAAGCCTGCATTATCTAAATGAAACATCGGTAAAAGCATTTCTACAGGATGGTTACCTGTTGAAAAGAACTTACCGTTTTGCATCTGGATGTAACGTTCATCAGTTGCAATCATTAAGACCTTTTTATTGCCTGTATACGGCGTTGAATAAGTCGTACCATCGTAATCGGTTTTAGGAGCAGTATATTGACTCAGTGAATAAGGTGATGGGAAAAAGGCATTATCTTCAGCCAAATCTGGAGTAGGATTTTTATCATCAATATTTGCAGTATTCATTGTTACTATCCTTTTTCATCAGTATGGAAAGAAATAAGGTAAAAACCAATTGTTATTTCTTACTCAATTTATAGGTGAAGTTATAGAAGTGGTGCAATCTGCCAATAGAATTTGGCAATTTTTATAGAGAAATAGGCAGAATCTAGAATTATAAAATTCAGTTTAGGCGAACCTGTCGTTCGCCCAAACTTCAATGATTACAGCGTTACGCATTCATTTCTAAAACGATCTTTCCAATATGATCACCTTGTTCCATACATGCGTGAGCACTTTGTACATCTGAAAAAGCATACGATTTATAGATTTGCGGTAAACATTTACCTTGAGCCAATAATGGCCACACATGCTCATTCAAAGATTGGGCAATTTGTGCTTTTTCTTGGCTATTACGTGCTCGCATCGTTGAACCCGTAATTGTGGCACGTTTTAAAATCAGTTTTTGTAAATCAAATTCTTTTGCGATTCGTCCCCCCATAAAACCAATAATGACCAATCGGCCATCACGTTTTAATAGATTTAGGTTTTTCGTGAAATAAGAACCACCTACAATATCTAAAATGACATCAACACCTTGATCTTGAGTGTGCTTCAAAACTTCCTGCTCAAAATCTTGGGTTTTATAGTTAATTGCTGTGGTGAAACTAGAGAGTGCTTTAATTTTATCTTCACTACCAACCGTAGCAAAAGTTTTAATCCCTAAAGCTTGGCAAATCGCTAAAGCTGTGGTTCCAATACCACTTGCCCCACCGTGAATCAATGCAGTTTCATGTTTCTTTAAACGGCCAATATCAAATAGGTTTGCCCAAACCGTAAAAAATGTTTCCGGAATCGCAGCAGCTTGTGTAAAAGATAAATTTTCAGGAATTGGTAATACTTGAGTTGCTGTTACCGCACAGTACTCAGCATAACCACCGCCATTTGTTAGGGCGCAAACTTTATCTCCAACCTTGAATTGATCGACTTGTTCACCTACAGCAACCACGACACCAGCGACTTCAAGTCCGGGTATTTGAGTAACACCTTTAGGCATTGGATATAATCCCATACGCTGCAATACATCAGGGCGGTTAATTCCTGCAGCCTTTACCTCAATTAAGACTTCATCTGCTTGAGGTTCTGGAATATTAGCATCTTGAACTTTTAGAACCTCAGGTCCACCCGGAGCCGTAATTTCAATAATTTTCATGGTTGTTGGAAGGGTCATAAAATGCTCCATGTTTGATTTATATCTAAAAATACTAATCTACGTTAAATAATTGAGGACTTGGGTGGAACGCCAAACAGTCGCTTAAATTCTCGGCTAAATTGAGAAGCACTGACATAACCAACTTCATAGGCTGCTTCTGCTACACCCATTTTATTATTCATGATTAACTCACGTGCCTTATGTAACCGAGTAATTTTGATGTACTGTAAGGGCGAATAATTCGTCACCTTTTTAAAAGTTTGATGAAAAAGCGAGATGCTCATGCCTGCTTGTTTCGCCAACTCTTGAACCGTTAAGTTATGATAATAATCACGCTGAATAATTTCACAAATGGTGTAAATCACGCCATTTCGACTTGCCATAGCAGATAAGCTTTCGACTAGACTGTTACCTGAAGCCTGCACCACACGATAAACCAATTCTCTTTTAACTTGCTCACCCAATATAAAAGTATCTTGTTTAGAACGAAGTAAATTGAGTAATCTGAAAGCAACCTCTGAAATAGTCTCATTCATGTCAATCACTCTAAGCCCGCAGCTTAATTTTAAATCTTCTGAATGAGCATCTTCAGTAACCACTTGTTGCTGTTTATCCATTTTAGTAATGAGATCAGTCATCATTTGTGGTTCAAATTTTATGGCTATCGCTAGCATTGGTTCATTATTTTCAACCACAGTATCGCAATCAAACGGTATTGCAATTGAGATAAATAAACACTGACCTTGTTGAAACTGAAAGATTTCTTTACCAATATATCCACGCTTTAACCCCTGTATCACTAAAACAATTGAGGGTTCTTGCAGCACGGCAACAGGTGGTGTGGAATGATCTACCCGCATTAAGGTGATGTTAGAAATAAAAGTAGGATAGAGGCCTTCTGCTGGAGCCAAGTGCAAAAATGCATCGACCAAATGTTCTGTAAGATGATTTTGCGGCATAGTTTTATTGTGAGAGGTAATCTAATAATCAATATAACAATGAACCTAAAATGAAAACATCTGTCTTACGTTTACTTTGTATAAATAGGCAATTCAAATCAATTTTTAGGCATAAAAAAACCTAGAGCATTCTAGGTTTTTCACTTTATTAGGCTATTTAAGCCGATAAATTAAAGAACATTGCTGCAATCAAAATGATTACACCGAGTGCAATTCGGTACCAAGCAAATACACGTAACGTGTGACGTTCTACAAACAGTACCAATGCTTTTACAACAAACAGCGCAGCAATAAAAGCAGCAACGAAACCTACCCCAATATTAACCATATTGTCTGAGGTAAGTACGTCAGCATTTTTAATCAAGTCAAAAGTCGCAGCCCCCAACATGGTCGGCATAGCAAGGAAGAAAGAAAATTCTGTAGCAGCTTTACGTGATAAACCTGCAAACATTCCGCCTACAATTGTTGCGCCTGAACGTGAAGTTCCCGGAATCATCGCCACACACTGAGCAAGACCTACTAAAAGCGCTTGTTTAAAAGTAATTTTAGTCGCATCGAGTGTCTTATGTTCAAACTGTCTAGATTCCACCCAGAAAATAATAAGAGCACCGACAATCAAAGCAATCGCAACCACAATTGGGCTAAATAGAACACTTTTAATAAAGTCGACAGCTAGAACACCAATAATGACTGCTGGAAAGAATGCAATAAGCACACTGATCGCAAAATGACGTGACTCCACATCACCGCTAAAAAATCCCTTAATCAAGTTAATAATTTTTTGTCGGTATAACCAGCACACTGCCAAAATAGCACCTAACTGGATTACGACCTCAAATACACGACCGCCGTCTGAGTGGAAATCGATAATATGACCAAATAAAATTAAATGGCCTGTACTCGAGATGGGTAAAAATTCAGTTAAGCCTTCGACAAAGCCTAAAAACAGTGCTTTTATAACTTCAAAATTTTCCATAACTTGCTCAAAGAAAGTTAATCATTAGAACGACCTAAAATTTGTTTTATCGAAATTGGTAAGTCCCAAATTAGACTTAACACAAGTTCAATATCAGATCATTTCTAACGTTTGTGGTTATTGCCCCTAGTTAAAGGCAGTTTATTTAAAGTGCGATAATGTATCACATCATGATGACAAACTTGGGTTAACTATCGTAAAAAGATAAAACTTGGTTAAGAACTGCCAAAGTTTTTCTTGTTATAGACAAAGCTTTTTACCTTTACTTACTCTACAAAATGATCTTAAAAAGTCCTTAAAAAAACATGATATTATTCTGATCAAATGCAGGTCATCTCAAAAATTCAATCTGAATGAAAAATACCAAAATTAATGCACGCCATCTCATTATCGATTTATTTCTTTCCTCTGCTTACCCTCAGCTCACGATTAGACAAATATTAATTGCTGCTAAACTTTTTAATATGAGTGACAACGGTATACGTGTGGCTACGACTCGGCTATTAAATGAAGGCATGATAGAAAGTGTAGAACGCGGTATTTATCAACTTTCGCCATCAACCAAAGAATGGGCAAAAGTCATTTTGAATCGTAAAAATGGCATTAAGCAGACTAAAGAATGGCAACAACACTATCTGGCAGTATTTACGGGGACATTAGGTCGTATTGATCGAACCGCTTTAAAAAAGAGAGAACACGCTTTACGTCAATTTGGTTTTAGAGAACTCGAAACTGGAATTTATATACGTCCAGATAATTTAGCGTATAGCTTTGAAAAAACATGTGAAGAGCTCATTTTAGCGGGTCTTGAAAATGAAGCTAAAATTTCTATTATTCAAAAATTTGACGCAAAAACAGTTTCGTTAATTCCTTCTTTGTGGGATACCAAACAGCTTGAAAAGAACTATGAAATGTATAGTCAAGATATTCAAGAATGGCTTTTGAACTATAAAAATCTATCCTTAAATGAGGCTGCTACCCAAGCTTTGTTATTAGGACGTGAAACAATTACCTTACTCATGAATGATCCTCTACTGCCTTCTCCATTTGTTGATGAACATGCCCGCAATCAGTTTGCTCAAAATGTACAACAGCTCGATTCGATTGGACAAAAGCTATGGCAGAAACTTTATGAAAATGAATTAGCCCACTAAAGGGCGATTTATTTTTTTACAAACAAATATTTCACTTTTTAAAATTTTATGATTATATTTGTAATATAAGATATGGATACCAAAATCTGATTGGGAGAATAAAAATGAATGCACAAGTGAGTGTGACCGATCTATTTAGCAGAGAAGAAATACAAGAACTCACACAACCCTCAGACATATACGGTGCTTGGGCTGTTGCAAGTACGTGGGCTGTTATTGGCGGAACATTTGCAAGCTTAATCATGATGTGGGATTACTTACCTAGCTGGGGCAAATTACTTGCTTGTATGCTAGCTTTGGCCATATTGGCGGGTCGCCAGTTATGCCTTGCAATTTTGATGCATGATGCATCTCATAAAAGCTTGTTCAAAAATAAGAAAATAAATGACTTTGTAGGTGAATGGCTATGCGCCCGTCCAATCTGGAATGATTTACAAAAATACCGCGTACATCATGTCCGTCATCATGCAAAAACCTCTACTCCAGATGACCCCGATCTTTCGTTAGTTTCTGGTTTTCCTGTAAATAAAAAATCGCTTACTCGTAAATTTTTACGCGACTTAACAGGTATGACAGGATTAAAGTTTAGCTTTGGTCGAGTGTTAATGGATCTAGATCTAATGAAATGGACTGTTGCCAATGATCAGGTCTGGTTAGATCGAAGCAATAAAGATTTCGTTGACTATGCCAAAAGTCTTATAAAAAACAGTAGTGGTGCCATTGCAACCAATGTAGCTCTTTATGGTGTTTTAAAAGCTTTTGGTCAACAACGGTTTTATTGGTTATGGCCCCTAGCTTATTTAACACCGTTTCCATTATTTTTAAGAATTCGCTCAATGGCCGAACATGCAGGTATGCAAACGAGTAATACGGCTTTAACCAATACACGAACAACACGTGCAGGTTGGATTGCTAGAAGTTTTGTGGCGCCTATTCATGTCAATTACCACATGGAACACCATTTAATGGCTTCGGTGCCCTACTTCAAACTGCCGCGTATGCATCGTCTATTGAGAGCGCGCGGCCATGTTCCAGCACCACCTAGCTATTTTGAAGTGATTGATTCACTCTCATCTAAGCCAGAACAATCTAATTAATTGACTCAAATCATAAATGAAAGGCCATGAAATTAAATTTGTGGCCTTTTAACTTAAATCATCCATCTTATGTTTGGTTTGGAAATATTTAGGCGTCACTCCCATCCAGCGCTTAAACGCACGAGTGAAGTGAGAAGTCTCGGCATAACCTAGCATTAAAGCCACTTTTTCAACCGACATATTATTTTGAGTTAAAAGTTTCTGGGCATACTCCTTTTTCAGTGAGTCTACCAAGAGCGTAAAGCTAGTATCATCAAGAGCTAAATAGCGTTGCAAAGTTCGCTCTGACATATTCATGATATGAGCCACTTGCCCAACTTTTAATGCGTTAATATTCCCATTTAAAAGCAATTTTTCGGCAACTTGTTTGACCTGGCCTTTCCAACCACTTTTTAAGTTTAATTTCTCTATATCCCGCTTACATTGCGCATTTAATAACGGCGCTAGCATTGGGTCTGCCGTTAATACAGGTTGTGCTAAATACTCTTTTGGAAATATCCAACGATTACGCTTTTGGTTAAATAAACAAGTTACAGCCAGTTGATGACTGATTTGGCCAAAACCTATCGGCTCTGGCATTGGTAATTCAACTTTTCCCAAATGAGAAAGCCCTGTTAATTTTTTGGCAATTTGAACAAAACCGACTAACAAAAAAATGTTGGCATTTGGGCTCAGCTGAAATGCATTGACAGGCTGATGAATTGACCAATATGCATCATTATTTTCTTGTTTTAATTCCGGTTTAAAAACCTTACAACGTGAACCAATGAATTGTTCAAGTATTTTCAGTGCTTCTCCTAAATTTGGAGAAACTATGGCAGCCATTCCGACTGAACCATAACATGAAGCCGTCATGCTTAAAGCTAAATACCCTGCTAGTGCTGGCTCTTTGCATAACTCGATCGCCCGTTCAATAAGCTGATTTAAGATGTTGAATTCAACATACCAGTAAGGCTTTTCTAATTGGTCTAAAGTTATTCCGCTTCCATTTAAAAGCTGCTCACCAGAGACACCCCACCGCTTAACAGTCTCGACGATTAAATTAATATAAGTTCCGGGTAATTCTGGATTCATGAGCAACCCATATGAGCAAAATAAAATGGCGCGAAATGGTAAAAACTGTCAGTTCATGAACTATGCCATGCTTTTAAATTGATGCATAGTTATTCAAAACAAAATCCGCTGAATTGCACTAGACAGCACAATTTCTAAAAAAGAATACAGGTCCTCCCCTATGAACATTCTGATTGTCCATGCTCATCCAGAACCCCAGTCTTTCACCACTGCTCTAAAAAGTACAGCTAAGCAAACCTTAGAAGAATTGGGGCACAGCGTAGAAATTTCAGATTTATATGCGATGCAATTTAACCCGGTTGCATCCAAAGAAGATTTTTTAGAGCTTAACCAACCTGATTATTTTAACTATGCACTTGAACAAAGAAATGCCAGCAAAAATCAGCTTCTAGCTCCAGATATTCAAGCAGAAATTGAAAAGATAAAAAAAGCTGATCTCGTCATTTTAAATTTCCCACTTTATTGGACATCTGTTCCAGCAATTTTAAAGGGCTGGATTGATCGTGTGTTTGTATCTGGACTTTTTTATGGGGGTAAACGGTTTTACAATCATGGTGGCATGGCAGGAAAAAAAGCGATGTTGTGTTTAACACTCGGTGGTAGAACACACATGTTTGGAGAAAACTCAATTCACGGACCAATCGAAAATTATTTATCCCCGATTCAACGTGGTACTTTGGCATATGCTGGTTTTGAAGTCTTACCTCCATTCATTGCTTATCATGTGCCGTATATTAGCCAAGAAGCACGACAAACCCTTCTTGAAGACTATGTAATCTACCTTACTCATCTGGACCAGCTCGAGTCATTAAAATTTCCCAAACTTGAGCAATTTGATGAAAAACTCTATCCACTCTAATACTCTGTTTTAGCTCTTAAAATTGAATAACCGAATTTAGATCATTATTTTCGGTTTTTTATTACACATAACTTTCAAATATAGAATCCAAATTTGCTCAAAAAATAGATCAAATGGTAAAAAAATTAAGGTAAACTTTTTCATAAAATGAATAATATAAAATTTAATCAATAATATACAGGTGTAGAGAAACTAGACTTATCAACTAAAAATGACTACCAATACTCATTTCATAATCACTTAATTCATATTTTTACAAAAAAATCTTTGACCATTTTTCTTGGATTTGTGACAAAAATGTCATAAAAACAAAGGCCACCACTAATAGATAAAAAATATAAATATCAATTAATTAAATTAATTTAACAACGCAAATATTCCTTCATATTTCATCCATTATTGGCATTATTTGTATAAAAAGTGAGTACTCCTCAGTTCATATAACAGATTTACTCTTATTGTAATTATGCTATTTTTGTTACATGGAGTTATCAAAGCTTCTATTACTTGTAATTAGGAGCTTTGAAGGCAACACAGTTTAAACGGTTTAACTCTGTTACTTTTAAAAAAATGTCTTGAAGTTCAAGGAAAGATTAAAATGAAATTAAAACATCTGAGCACTGCAATGATTTTAGCAACGCTGCCTGCAACTGGGGTTTTTGCAGCAGCATTGGATCGCTCTGGACAGTCAATGTCTGCATTCTTACAACCTGGTAACTACTTTGAAGCTGGTATTTCTATTCTAGACCCAGATGTAGCAGGTAAAGAAGCAGGATCAAGCACAACAAGTCGTAACATTGGCGATATGGCTGATGATTATTTTTTCCCAAGCGCAGCCTTAAAACTACAACTTAACGATAAATTCTCTTTTGGTTTACTTTATGACCAACCATTTGGTTCTGATGCTGAATACTCAGGTAATAATGCATTTGTTTCAAACCCAGGGTCTGACTCAGTTTTATCAGCTGGTGCAATTGACGGGATTGTTACTAAAAAAGCAAAAGAAGCTTTAGAAGCTAAAGGATTGCCTGTAAATGATCAAACTTTAGCAATAGCAAAAGGCCAAGTTTTAGCAAGTCCTCAATTTCAACAACTTGCTGGTGCTCTTGCTGTAGCCAATAATTATTTAGGTACTGGCGGAACTAAAGTAGAGGTAGATACACAAAACTTATCTTTTGTTTTTGGCTTCCAACCAAACCAAAACTTTAACTTCTATGCTGGTCCAGTATTACAAACAGTTAAAGGTAATGTAAGTCTTCGAGGTCAAGCTTATAGCCTTTACAATGGTTATGATGCGAATATTAAAGAAACTACTGGTGTAGGTTGGTTAGCAGGTGCAGCTTATCAAATTCCAGAAATTGCGCTTAAAGCATCTTTAACTTATCGTTCTGAAATCGACCAT
Source organism: Acinetobacter sp. TG2027 (assembly GCF_000302435.1). Lineage (NCBI taxonomy): Bacteria > Pseudomonadati > Pseudomonadota > Gammaproteobacteria > Moraxellales > Moraxellaceae > Acinetobacter > Acinetobacter sp. TG2027. The sequence goes on from NZ_AMJN01000008.1 coordinate 94,064, forward strand.
AAAACCAATATTAATGAAGACTTATCTTTATTAAATTTCCCTGGTCTTACTTCTGTGCTCGCTGGTTTAGATGTTCCTGCATCTAAGCTTCAAGCTATTAATTCAGAAGGCAAAACTACAATTACTACCCCTCAATCTGTAAACCTTGATTTCCAAACAGGTATCATGGCAAATACAGTGGCATTCGCGAATGTACGATGGGTAAACTGGAAAGACTTCTCTATCCAACCATATAAATTCGGCAAAGTATCGGAAGCTGTAGGTGGGCTTGTTGGGCGTCCAAATGGTTTTAACTTAGTTGAATACTCTGATGACCAATGGTCTGTTAATGCCGGTGTTGGCCGTAAACTTAGTGACAAGTGGGCGGGTAACGTTTCTGTGGGCTGGGACTCTGGCGCGGGTAATCCTGTAACAACCTTAGGCCCAACTGAAGGTTACTGGAACGTAGGCTTAGGTCTTCAATATAGCCCTACTCCACAAACTTTCCTTGCTGGCGGTGTAAAATACTTCTGGTTGGGTGATGCTAAAGCTCAAACTGGCGCACAAGCTGGTAGTGATCAATATGTTGCAGACTTCTCTGACAACAATGCCATCGCTTATGGTTTAAAACTTGGTTATAAATTCTAAGTTTTAAAACTGATTTATATAAAGAAGGCGCTTAAAGCGCCTTCTTTATTCTTAAGCTGGGATTGTACGCTGTGAAACTGAACGGATTGCTTCTTTTAATGCATCATATCCGTGAATAGCTGGAAACTGAGGAAACTCAGCAATCACATTTGCAGGCGCATCAAATAAGAAACCATGGTCCGCTTCACCAAGCATGGTTGTATCGTTATACGAATCACCTGCAGCGATTACACGGAAATTCAAGCCATGCAGTGCTTTAACAGACTCACGTTTTTGATCGGGTTGACGTAGTTTATAAGCGGTAATCATACCTTCTTCATCTGTCTCTAACTTATGACAGAAAATTGTTGGCCACCCTAATTGCTTCATTAAAGGATGTGCAAACTCATAGAAGGTATCTGATAAGATCACGAGTTGGAAATGCGTACTCACCCATTCAACAAACTCTTTTGCCCCCGGTAATGGCCCCATCTCAGCAATGACTTCTTGAATATCATTTAAGCCTAAACCGTGTTGTTTTAAGATATTAAGGCGCTGAGTCATTAAAACATCATAATCCGGAATATCACGAGTTGTTGCTTCGAGTTCTTTAATCCCTGTTTTTTTAGCGAAATTGATCCAGATTTCAGGAACTAAAACCCCTTCAAGATCTAGGCATACGATTTCCATGAATGCTTCCAACGTTGGTTAAAAATTGCTGTATCATACCATTAAGATTTTCAGTTTTGCGTTGTTATTGATCAAATCAATTTTATTCATAAGGATCGAAATTAAAGTGCTAAGCACTTTATCAACTATCCTTTAGAATATTTTTCATAACTCAATGCGCCCAAGCCTTTTGCCAGGAACACACATGACCGTTATTCCGACTATTGATATCGTAGATGCTCTTGCTGCTGAATATGCAACCAAAAGCCCTCGAGAAATTTTAGAACTTGCCTTAAGCCAACAAGGTGAAATTGCAATTTCGTTTTCGGGAGCAGAAGATGTTGTGTTAATTGATATTGCTTCACGCTTAGGCAAACCTTTCCGTGTCTTTAGTCTCGACACGGGCCGCCTCCACGCTGAGACTTATCAATTTATTGAAACTGTCCGTAAACACTACAATATCACTATCGAAATTTGTTTCCCTGAATCTGAAGCTGTTCAAAACATGGTAAACGAAAAAGGTTTATTCAGCTTTTTTACAGATGGGCATCAAGAATGTTGCGGTATTCGAAAAGTTCAGCCTTTACGTAAAAAACTTGCGACTTTAGATGGCTGGATTACGGGTCAACGTAAAGATCAAAGCCCTGGTACACGTACAGAAATTCCGGTAGTACAAGCTGATGCAGGTTTCTCTGGCCCAGGTAAGCAACTCATTAAATATAATCCTCTAGCGAACTGGACAAGTGCTGAGGTATGGAGCTACATCCGTATGATGGAAATTCCATATAACCCTCTTCATGAGCGCGGTTTTGTTTCTATTGGCTGTGAACCATGTACGCGACCTATATTACCAAATCAACATGAGCGTGAAGGACGCTGGTGGTGGGAAGAAGCCACTCAAAAAGAGTGTGGCTTACACGCTGGTAATATGAAAAAGTAATTGGATATCAAAAAACCACTGGCAAATCAGTGGTTTTTTTTATGTCATGTTCCGTACACAAAGTCATATTTTCTCTACTCTAAACGCTATATACTTAATTTTACGGTTCTATAATTCTAATAAGAGCTCATATAAGGGCTTCTTAGAAAAATGCATGAGGCACAATGATTTATGCGTCCATTACATCCAATTGATTTCATTTTTCTGTCACTTGAAAAAAGACAGCAACCCATGCATGTCGGTGGATTATTTTTATTTGAAATTCCTGAAAATGCACCAGAAACCTTTGTACATGATTTAGTAGAAGATATTAAACGCTCAAAGAGCATTCCTATCCCTCCCTTCAATAACCGTTTAAGTGGTCTATTTTGGGATGAAGATGAAGAATTCGATATCGATCATCACTTTCGCCACATTGCTTTGCCTCATCCTGGCCGTATTCGTGAACTTCTGGTGTATATTTCACAGCAGCATAGCTCACTAATTGATCGCGCAAAGCCACTTTGGACTTGTGACATTATTGAAGGAATCGAAGGCAATCGTTTTGCCATGTATTTTAAAATCCATCATGCAATGGTAGATGGTGTTGCTGGTATGCGTTTGATCGAGAAATCTCTGTCAAAAACGCCGGAAGAGAAACATGTTGTTCCTTTATGGTGTGTTGAGAGCAAAAGAGCTAAGCGTCTAAAAGTACCAACTCCAAGTACTAGTAAAATTAAAAGTATTTTAGGCGGTATTAAGTCTCAACTCGACATAGCTCCAAAAGTCATGCACGAGCTATCTCAGACTATATTTAAAGAAATGGGTAAAAATCCTGATTATGTTTCTACTTTTCAGGCACCAGTTTCTATTTTGAACCAAAGAGTCAGTGCTTCACGTCGTTTTGCGGCCCAATCATTTGAATTAAGCCGCCTTAGAAAAATTTCAAAAGCATTAGGCGTGACGATTAATGATGTTGTCCTAGCTGTATGTTCAGGCGCTTTACGTGAATATTTGATTAGCCAAAACAGCTTACCTAAAAAGCCACTTATTGCCATGGTTCCAGCTTCATTACGCACAGATGATTCTGACATGAGTAACCGAATTACCATGATTTTGGCAAATTTAGGGACGCATAAAGATCAACCGTTAGAACGCCTAGAAATTATTCGTCGCAGCATGCAAAATTCAAAGCAACGCTTTAGCCGTATGACTGCGAATGAAATTTTAAACTATAGTGCAGTTGTTTATGGTCCGGCAGGATTAAACATCATGTCAGGAATGCTTCCTAAGCGTCAGGCGTTCAATTTAGTGATTTCTAATGTACCAGGACCACGTGAGCCACTTTATTGGAATGGCGCGAAATTAGATGCGCTCTACCCTGCTTCAATTGTCATGGATGGACAAGCTCTAAACATTACCATGACCAGTTATTTAGATAAGCTTGAAGTTGGATTAACCGCTTGTCGAAATGCTTTGCCGAAAATGCAAAACCTTTTGACTCATTTAGAAGATGAGATACAACGTTTTGAAGAAATTATTGCAGAGAAACAGCTGAAACATCATTCAGCAAGTTAGAAAATTAAGGGGCTTTGAATTGGCCCCTTATTTTTTGATTGTGCGGCACTGGTTAAGCAACTGATGACATACTGAACGAATCATTGCAGTTGTAATCGGTACTTCTTTACCTTGGTCATTCAACATATAGCAGCTATTTACTGGCGTGCTTTCTAAAACATGTTTAAGACCGTTGCTAATTAAGTTTTCACTTACATTCATGGGTTATACCTCTTATTGTTTGCTAAGACGTTTAATAGGGAGAACGTCTAGGGCTACTGTATGTAAGTAGTATTTAAAATTCATGAATGAAAGTAAAATTTCAGTTGTAACAAGGATTAAGCGATATCTTGTTACAACTTTAACTTAAAATGATATCGTATTGCTCTTGCGTATATAAATTTTCGACCTGAAATTTAATAACACGGTTAATAAAATGCTCTAAATCGGCTACTGCTGGTGCTTCTGCTGTTAATAATCGGTCAATCACAGAAGGATGGGCAACAACAGTAAAGCCACTCGTTGACTCAAATGCGCGGGTATATCGTAATATCTCACGAAATATTTCGTAACACACTGTCTCCGCTGTTTTGACAAAACCCCGCCCTTGGCATGTTGGACATGATTCACATAACAAGTGTTCTAATGATTCACGAGTTCTTTTACGCGTCATTTCGACCAGACCAAGTTCTGACACTTGAGTAATTTTGGTCTTCGCGTGATCTCGCTCAAGCATTTTCTCAAACTGACGCATCACCTCTTCACGGTGAGTTGCTTCTTGCATGTCAATAAAATCAATAATGAGAATCCCCCCCAAATTACGCAGTCTAAGTTGACGCGCGATAACTTGAGTCGCCTCCATATTGGTTTTAAAAACGGTGTCTTCAAGACTACGACCACCTACATATGAACCTGTATTAACGTCAATTGTTGTCATGGCTTCAGTCTGGTCGATCATTAGATAACCGCCCGATTTCAAAGCTACGCGAGTTTGTAAGGCTTTTTGAATATCTTCTTCAACATTATAAAGATCAAATAGTGGTCGCTCACCCGGATAATGGATGAGGCGACTCTTCATATTCGGGACAAACTCATCTACAAACTCAAGCAGTTTTGCGTGAATCTCTCGCGAATCTACATAAATCTTTGCAGTTTCTTCGCTTGCTAAGTCACGAATAATACGTTGAGGTAATGGAAGTTCTTCAAAAATTAAAGAAGGAACAGCAACGTCAGTCTGCTTACGCTGAATGTACTCCCACAATTTGCTCAGATAGCACATGTCCTGAGCAATTTCTGCCTCATCCACACCTTCTGCAGCTGTACGGACAATCACGCTACCGGGTAAATTATGCTCAGATTGAATACCTTCAATAATATTACGCAGACGATCTCGCTCTTCTTCAGACTCAATACGCTGCGAAACACCAATATGGTTGCCATATGGCATTAAAACCAAATAGCGAGAAGGGATTGAAAGATCTGTACTTAGACGTGCACCTTTTGTGCCCAACATATCTTTCATTACTTGGACAGTAAGGGTTTGCCCAGGATGTAATAGCTCAAAGACATTTGGGGTAGGCTGCGAACGAGGCCAAACCATATCATTGATATGTAAAAAGGCTGTTCGAGACAAACCAATATCAACAAAGGCAGCTTGCATGCCCGGAAGCACTCGTACAACTTTACCCTTGTAGATATTGCCGACTAGACCGCGTTTAACTGTACGCTCGACATACAGTTCATTAACAGTTCCATTTTCGATTAATGCCACCCGACACTCCATAGGCGTGACATTAATAAGTAGTTCTTCTGACATACATAAACTCAAAGCATTATAAAATTTTTATTAAAGAGTCAGAGAAGCTGTTAACTTTAACGTTGTCTAGTGTTCATCGACAATGCTATTCAATGAAGAATGATAACAACCCCTTATGTCTTTACTCTTTTGAATAACTGTGCAAATTCGTATAAAGGAAGTCCTACCACATTACTATAACTTCCTTGAATTTGGGGAATATATTGCGAGGCAATTCCTTGAATTGCATATCCACCCGCTTTTCCAACAGGCTCACCCGTGGTCCAATAATCTTCCATATCCTGTGTAGTCAGGCGCTGAAACTCAACTTGTGTTTGCACTACCTGACTTAACATCTGTTGTTGAGTCGCAACGCACAGTCCAGAAAACACATCATGCCAACGTCCAGATAATTGTTTCCAGATTTCAAAGGCATGATTTTTCGATTCAGGCTTACCAATAATTTGACCATCAAGTCCCAGACTTGTATCGGCAGCAATAACAATTGCTTCTGGAAAAAGCTTCAATACAGTCTGAGCTTTTTCTCTAGCCAACCGTTCAACATAATGATGAACCAGCTCATTTTCATGAACAGACTCATCAATGTCAGGACTATAGATTTCAAAATCTAAGCCTAGCTGTTGCAACAGCTCCTTCCGACGAGGAGAGCTAGATGCTAAAACTATATGCGCCATTTTGCCAAACAATAATAGACGACTGGCCACGTGATGATACTTGTCATCAAAGGTTGCCAATGTCTAGCAATCGAAAAATGAATTCCACCCATCGTCTGTGTTACCCACATAAATGCTAAATGGGCAATAATGACCAGCGTTGCTATCGTCCATAAATTAACAAAAGTTAAAATACGGCGTTCCCGAATTAAAAAACGGGTAAGAAAAGTCACAATTACAAAACTTAAGGCATTGAGCCCTAAAGGCGCATCAAGCAGTAAGTCTGTAAAAATCCCCATCCCAAATGCAAACCAGACCCCACACCATGTTGGCTGACATACTACCCAAAATAGCATGATCATCAACATGAATAGTGGCCGCCATCCTGAAATATCATAAGATAGCGGATAAACCATGAGTACAGAACCCACAATAACGGAGATAATAATTCCCCATAATGGATCTTTACGCTTTTCTCGTTTAAGTTTAGCGATCGGCATATGGCTGCTCCTTCGCTAATGATTCAGAGAAAAGTACAACTACATGATGGCCTGTTGCCAATTGTGCTGATGGTGTTACATCAATTTCAGCAAACTCACCTGAATTATGGCGTTTTATTTTGGCAACTGTACCCACTGCGTAACCTGCTGGGAAATGTTCACCCAAGCCTGAGCTAAACACTTTATCACCCACCTGAATATTCGCACTGGTCGGGACATATTCCATTTTTAAACGGCCCAAATCACCTGTACCAGAAACAATCGCCCGCATTCCTGTACGTTCAAGACGTACCGACAGTGAATGTTCTTTATCTGATAACAACATCACACGTGAGCTATGAGGATATACATTAATAATCTGCCCCATAATCCCCTTATCATCCAGAACCGTTTGACCGACCTTTAGATGATCCGTAGAGCCTCGGTTAATAATGATGATATGACGTAATGGATCTGCATCTGTCCCAATCACTTCGGCAATTTCCATACGACCATCAATAATTAACGGTGTATCAAGAAGGCCTCGTAAACGGGTATTTTCAGCTGACAGTTCAGAAAGCTTCTGTAAGCGGACTTGAGCTTGTAAAAGCTCAGCCTGCATCGCGGTATTTTCACGACGCAGTTGTGCTTCAGATTTTGTTTGTTGATTCAGCCATTCTCTCGACAGTACCGGATAACTCGCCAATGCATAAATTGGGTTATATGCAGCGTACAAGACATCCCTTGCTGGCTGAATTACATAAGGCATGCGCCAATCAAAGAACAGCACAACCAAACATGTAATGACCGCAATAATGAACGAGCGGAAAGATGGCGGCTGTCTTGAAAAAATATTCGGTTGCACCGCCTAATCCTTAAACTTAACCGACGAAAAGCATGTCATGGTTCGGGTTGTCGAAGAATTCTAATACTTTACCACCACCACGGGTTACGCAAGTAAGAGGATCTTCAGCAACAACAACTGGTAAACCAGTTTCTTGAGCCAATAACTTGTCAAGGTTACGAAGTAGCGCACCACCACCTGTCAACACAATACCGCGCTCAGCAATATCAGAAGAAAGTTCAGGAGGAGTTTGCTCAAGAGCAGATTTCACAGCGCTTACAATGCTTTGTAACGGATCAGAAATGGCTTGAGTAATTTCGTCAGAAGTTACGGTAATTGCACGAGGCACACCTTCTGCAAGGTTACGGCCACGTACTTCGATTTCTAATGTTGTACCATCAGAAACAGCCATACCTACTTCTTTTTTAATAATTTCAGCAGTGGTTTCACCAATCACACAACCGTGAGCTTTACGAACGTAATTGATGATTTGCTCATCAAAAACATCGCCGCCGATGCGTAAAGAGTCAGCATAGACACAACCTTGCAATGAAATAATTGCAATTTCTGTTGTACCGCCACCAACATCCACAACCATAGAACCACATGCTTGTTCAACTGGCATACCTGCGCCAATTGCTGCTGCCATAGGCTCTTCAATTAAACGAACATCACGGGCACCAGCATTAAATACTGCTTCGCGAATCGCACGACGCTCGACCAAAGTTGATTTACATGGTACACATACAACTACACGAGGTGCAGGTGGGAACAAACGTTTTTCGTGAACTTTACCAATAAACTGATTCAACATGGTTTCAGTCACTTCAAAATCCGCAATTACACCGTCTTTCATTGGACGAATTGCAGAAATATTCGCAGGCGTACGGCCCAGCATTTGCTTAGCATCTAGACCTACAGCAGCAACAATTTTTTGTGAACCACTGTGACGAATTGCCACAACTGTTGGTTCATTTAATATAATGCCGCGGCCTGGTGCATAAATAAGTGTATTTGCTGTACCTAAATCAATGGCTAGATCCGGCGAAAACAAGCCAATTAGTCGTTTTAGAATCACGGTTCGTTCTCAGTTAAACTTTCATGTGGATGCAAGGTGGCAACTTTAAACTAAATGTGATGATTTGAACAAGTCAATCGCTTATTATAACGCACGATATTTTGAAAATTTTTAATACTGATTAGGTGATGTTATGTCTACATCGGATGCACAGCATTCAGCAGATTTAAATGCACAAACAGTTTCAGCAATCGCCAATCTTGCTCGATTGTCGCTCAATGATACGCAATCTGCTGAATATGCTCAAAGTCTAAATAAAATTTTAGGCATGATGGAAACCTTAAAAGGCATTGATACGGAAGGCGTAGAACCTTTGAAAAGTCCTTTTGACAATCCTCAACCTTTACGTGCTGATGTGGTAACTGAAAGCAATCATCGAGATGAATACCAAGCAGTTGCGCCTGCAACTCAAGATGGTTTGTATCTTGTTCCTCGCGTGATTGAATAACTTTTACTCAATTAACCCATCTTCCCTATTTTGAATGTAAAGAAATTTTACTCATGACTGATTTACATCGCTTATCAATTCGTGAACTTGCTGAGGGCTTAAGCCAAGCGAAGTTTTCATCTCGCGAACTGACTGAACATTATTTGCAACGTATTGCTAAAATTGACCCACTGGTAAAAAGCTATGTGACGGTTACACCTGAGCAAGCGCTTGCGGAAGCTGACGCTGCCGATGCTGCATTAAAAGCAGGTAATGCAACCGCTTTAACGGGTATTCCTCTTGCTCATAAAGATATCTTTTGTACCAAAGGCATTAAAACGACTGCTGGTTCAAAAATACTAGACAACTTTATTTCTCCTTACGATGCAACTGTTGTTGAAAAAACTAAAGCAGCTGGTCTTGTCACTTTAGGTAAAGTGAACATGGATGAGTTTGCAATGGGTTCAACTTCTGAAAGCTCATATGTTGGCGCAACAAGCAACCCATGGGCGCTTGACCACGTTCCTGGTGGCTCATCAGGTGGTTCTGCTGCGGCTGTAGCGGCTGATTTAGCACCTTTTGCTACAGGTACTGATACAGGCGGCTCAATTCGCCAACCTGCGTCATTCTGCGGTTTAACAGGCTTAAAACCAACCTATGGTCGTGTATCTCGTTTCGGCATCATTGCTTATGCATCATCTTTAGACCAAGCGGGTCCAATGGCACGCTCTGCTGAAGACTGTGCCTACCTCATGAATGTAATTGCAGGTCACGATGCAAAAGACTCGACTTCGGTTAAAAAGGAAGTTGATGACTACGTTGCAAATTTAAATGGCACACCTGTAAAAGGTTTACGCATTGGTATTCCTAAACAGTACTTTAACGTTGCAGGTTTAGATGCTGACGTAAAAGCGCGTGTCGAAGAATCATTGAAAAAGCTTGAAGAAATGGGTGCAACACTTGTTGAGATCGACCTCAACATGACTGAAGCCTATGTTCCAGCGTATTACCTCATCGCGCCAGCAGAAGCATCATCTAACTTGTCACGTTACGATGGTGTTCGTTACGGCTACCGCTGTGAAAACCCAGCTGATTTGATGGATCTTTATAAGCGCTCTCGTTCAGAAGGTTTTGGTCCAGAAGTTCAACGTCGTATTCTCATTGGTACTTACGCGCTTTCTGCGGGTTATTACGATGCCTACTATGTGAAAGCACAAAAAGTACGTCGTTTAATTCAACAAGACTTCTTAAAAGCATTTGAAAATGTGGATGTGATTGCGGCTCCTGCTGCACCAACAACTGCATATAAAATTGGTGCGAACTTAAGTCCAACTGAAATGTATTTAGGCGATATCTATACACTTGCAGTGAACTTGGCAGGCTTACCAGCGATTAATGCTCCTGTTGGTTTTGATAAAGACAGCTTACCTGTAGGCTTACAATTAATTGGCAATTACTGGTCAGAATCACAATTGTTGTCGATTGTTCATCAATACCAACAAAATACCGATTTCCATACTCAACGTGCGGCAATTGCTGAGGAGAATGCATAATGGCTGAAGCTCAAAAGTTGAAATTGATTGACGGTTGGGAAGTCGTTATTGGTATCGAGATTCACACTCAGCTTGCAACCAATTCTAAAATTTTCTCAGGTTCATCGACTGAATTTGGTCAAGATCCAAATACACAAGCGAGCCTTGTAGACTTGGCTATGCCAGGTGTATTACCTGTTTTGAATGAAAAAGTAGTTGATCTTGCAATTCGCTTCGGTCTTGGAATTGATGCATACATCGACCAAGCATCTGTGTTTGCACGTAAAAACTACTTCTACCCAGACTCTCCAAAAGGCTACCAAATTAGCCAAATGGACAACCCGATTGTAGGCTTAGGTCACATCGACATCCAACTTGAGGATGGTACGACTAAACGTATTGGCGTAACTCGTGCTCACCTTGAAGAAGATGCTGGTAAATCTGTGCATGACCAATTTGAAGGCATGTCTGGCATTGACTTAAACCGTGCTGGTACACCTTTACTTGAAATCGTTTCTGAGCCCGACATGCGTTCGGTTGAAGAAGCAGTTGCTTACATCAAAGCGATTCACACATTAGTACGTTGGTTGGGTATTTCTGACGGTAACATGGCCGAAGGTTCATTCCGTGCCGACTGTAACGTGTCTTTACGCCGTCCAGGCCAACCTTTTGGTACGCGCTGTGAGCTTAAAAACCTCAACTCATTCCGTTTCATTGAGCAAGCGATCAATGTTGAAATTGAACGCCAAATGGAAATTTTGGAATACGGCGGAAGTATCGACCAAGAAACTCGTTTGTTTGATCCGAACAAAATGGAAACGCGCTCAATGCGTTCTAAAGAAGAAGCAAACGATTACCGCTACTTCCCAGATCCAGACTTGTTACCCGTGATTATTGCAGATGAGCAAATCGAAGCGGCTCGTGCTGCACTTCCAGAGCTTCCTGCTGCACGCCGTGCACGCTTTATCGCAGACTTTGGTGTAACTGAGTACGATGCTCACGTACTTACGCTCTCACGCGAAATGGCAGACTTCTATGAAGCTGTTGTAGCTGCTGCTGGCGGTGCGAAGCAAGGTAAAGTATCTGCAAACTGGGTGATGGGTGAATTCTCAGGTGCTTTAAACAAAGCAGGCCTAGACTTAGCAGACTCACCTGTTTCTGCTGAACAACTTGGCGGCATGATTGCTCGTATTGTTGACAACACCATTAGCGGTAAGATTGCTAAACAAGTCTTTGGCTTTATGTGGGAATCGGAAGGTAAATCTGCCGATGACATCATTGCTGAAAAAGGTTTAAAGCAAGAAACTGACACAGGTGCAATTGAAGCGATTATTAAAGAAGTCCTTGCAGCCAATGAAAAAATGGTTGAAGAATACAAGTCTGGTAAAGAAAAAGCTTTTAACGGTCTTGTGGGTCAAGTCATGAAAGCTTCTAAGGGTAAAGCTAACCCTACTCAAGTAAATGAATTAATGAAGAAGTTGATTGGTTGATTTCATTAGTCAACTCAAGAAAAAGCCTCGATTTATCGGGGCTTTTTTATATCCGTCTAAAGCATCCTTCGACTAAAGAATGCACTTTTTTCCTAAAAAATTACTCAGTGACTGTGCTAATTTAAATTAAGAATTTAGATAACTTATATTTTAAAAAGAGAGATAAATCATGTCTAAAAAGATTTTAATGTTGGTCGGTGACTATGCAGAAGACTATGAAACTATGGTTCCCTTTCAGTTCTTAACTGGTTTAGGTTATACCGTGCATGCTGTTTGCCCAAATAAAAAGAACGGCGACCATATTGCAACGGCTATTCATGATTTTGAAGGTGAACAAACTTATAGTGAAAAACGTGGCCACAACTTTGCGATTAACTATGATTTCGATGCCGTTAATACCGAAGACTATGTAGGTCTAGTTATTCCGGGTGGTCGTGCACCAGAGTATTTGCGTATGAATGATCGTGTTATCGAAATTGTACGTGAATTCGATAGAGTGAAAAAACCAATTGCAGCTGTATGCCACGGTGCTCAGTTACTCGCAGCGGCAGATGTATTACAAGGTCGCCTCTGCTCAGCTTATCCAGCATGTGCGGCCGAAGTAAAATTGGCAGGTGGACAATACGCAGATATTGCTGTGACTGAAGCCGTTACAGATGGACATTTGGTGACTGCTCCAGCTTGGCCTGCACATCCAGCTTGGTTAGCTCAATTCGTGAAATTTTTAGGGACTACAATTACGATCTAAAGAGATCTCTTTATCCCAAATACAATAAAGCCTGCATTTAAATCGCAGGCTTTATTACTAAAATAGAAAACTAGATTTTTATCTTGTAATCCCTAATTTATTCCAAATTTCTGGTGTTAAAAACGTCGTCACTAATTTATTTAAATCGATATAACGCAATGTACCTTGTAACTGCTGTTTAACAGCTGGGTCCTTAACAATATCTTCACCCGCACTTTGACCTAACTGTTGAAATGCCTCCCCAACAGCCTTCACACCTTCTGCTTGAATTACAGCTTTGGTCTGAGCAGAACATTGCTCCACAATCACACGTTGTAAAACCTGAGCCAGTTTTTGGTCTAGCTGATCTTTTTGCTCGGGCGTTACATTACTAAATGCATTTAAGTCGGGATGAGCTGCTAAAGCTGTAAATGTCCATTGAAGTACAGTAGTTTTGTCTGAAGCCGTTGTAGCCTTAACTAAACAGTCACTGAGCTGATCAACTGTTGGGCCAGCCATCGCAATTTGAGTAGTCCCCAACACAGCAGCAGCCACACATATTGAACGGCTCAGGTGTAAAAACTTATGGCGAGCAATAGCGTAAAGATGATGTGACATAGGTCTGGCTCCAATAAACAATCTGTTCTTTTTATCACAGAGTCACTAAAGTTACCTGTTATGACTCTGTAACCGCAAAATACCTATTTCACCACAGACTCTATTCGATCAAGCTCCCACACTCCACCTGCTGCCAAGCCTTTGCACATACCTGTCCACATATCTTTAGTATATACAAAACTCTTGCCATCCCAGACCCATTCTTCACTTGCCCAACAGTCTCCAATGCCTCTTCCCTTTTGAGCACTACTGATAATACCGCTATCAAAATCTGAAGCGGACTCAGTCACAAATGTTGCCTTACCATTTAAAGACTCATCTAACACCCAAGCACCATATCCTTCGTTATAGGCACCTCTCCAGCACAACGTAGTCGCCAGAACTTTCTTATTGGTTAGTTTATATAGCTCAATTTTCTGTGGTTCAGCTCCATCGCTATTACCGCCATAAACGCCTTCACAAAAGCCATCTTCTTTCGGATTGGGTTTAGCAGTCATCAAACTACGGTGTATTGCCTGGTACTGTTTATTTTTAGGCTGTAAAGTTAAATAAGGTTTGTTTGAAGTCTTAATACGTTTAACAAGTAGTTTTGGTTTAGGCATAAGCACTTTGGTTTCATTGGTGCTGCCCTTTTTAACCAAAGCACCAACAGTTCCGATACGCTTCTGAAAATCATCCATTTTTAATAATACAGCGGTCATTCCAGCATCGGAAATTTTCCATTCATGCTGTGCATTTTTAAATACAATTTCAGTCTTCTGTTTGGATTGCTGTAGTACAGCATTGACTTGCGAGCTGTTGAGTTTACCCATAAGTGGTAACTCAGTACCATCTACAGTCACAGCGCCTAAATCTTTGCCATTTATATAAAAATGAATATTTTTAAGCTGGTTGGCTGGCATGCTTTGTTCATAGTCTGATAAAGCAAATTCAGCTTGCACAGCTTGTTTTGGCCCTGCTTTACGCACCAATAAAAGTGATGCTGGATTATCACCATTTTCTTCACTTTGATAGCCTGCGGCTTTACATGTACCCGTATTGCTACACGAGATTTCCCACTCTTGGTGTGAAAATGAAATACCTTTGATTTCTTGAGCAAAACTATAAGAACTCATTACTGCCAAACAGCAAATTGAAAGCATATTTTTCATTATTTCATATCTCTATAAGTCTGTTTTATTATGAAGTTAACAATAGTGTTAAATTTTGAGTTACCGTCTAGTTTAAAAGAATATGCTAGATTTATATAAGATTTAAATTGATTACTTACTAAAAATGAAAAAACTGAATTTTTTATTATTTACTGCATTTACCTGTCTAACCTCATCTGCTTATGCAGAAGTAAAAAGCTTTACTCCCCATTTCCCCAAATTTTATAGCTCTGCTGCAACCCGCAAAGCAGATAATCAGTTCTATTCTCTAGGAGAGGCAAAGTTTTTAAACGGCGTTACAGTCCCTTTTTATGGTGTTACAGCACAAAGTCCTACAGAGAATGGTTTACTTAAAGACTTTGAAACCTGTACACCTAAAAGCTGCCATTTTAATTTTAAACTCGAGGCTCAACACGCCAAACAATTAAAACTTCTTGCATTACCTGAAACAGGTTTAGTGCTTGTTCCTAAAAGTTGGCACAACGTGCAGGCAAATGCAGGTGCAAATGGAACTGGTTTTGCTCTAATAATGAGTCCAGATCAGAAGCAAGCAATAGAACTTTACGACTCCTCATTTTGCGTTGGATGTGGCTTACCCAATGCAACGCTTTATTTTCCCGAGCTATTAAAAGAAAGTCTGGAAAATGAATTTGGCGGATTTAAAGATCCTAAAAAACTCATCAATATTGTTCATCCCTCTAAAAGAGTTGCTTTTTTTAGTTATCAAATTCCACAAGTTAACAATAAAACGCATGGTATTGCTAAATATTATGATGAAGACACTTTTAACTATAAAGAGATTCAAGTCACCTTAGATAAATCGCAGCAGTCTTTAGTTGGCCCTATCCTTAATTTTTATAATGCAACGCACTAATCCAATACTTATAAAAAACCCGCTTTCGCGGGTTTTCTTAATCACCAAATAGTTACCCGCTTCTCTGGTGGTAAATACATCTGATCATCTTCGTTTATTTTAAAAGCCTCATAAAATGGTTTTTGATTCATTAAAGCTCCATTGCCACGTACTTTATCAGGAGAGTGAGGATCTGTTTTTAAATAGATAATCGCTTGAGCTTCGCGGGTTTTCGCACGCCAAACTTGAGCCCATCCCATATAAAAACGTTGCTCCCCAGTCTGTCCATCAATTACAGGAGCGGGCTTACCGCCTAGTGCAATTTGGTAAGCCTTATAGGCAATTGCTAACCCAGAGTTATCTGCAATGTTTTCACCTAATGTTAATTCACCATTAACATGATAACCAGCAATCGGTTCATAACGGTTATATTGTTCAATCAACGCTTGTGTTTTAGCTTTAAAATGCTGGTGATCTTCAGCATTCCACCAGTTTCTCATATTGCCCAATTCATCAAACTGGCTACCCTGATCATCAAAGCCATGACTAATTTCATGGCCAATCACAGCACCTATACCACCATAATTCACTGCATCGTCTGCGTTTATATTAAAAAAAGGTGGTTGTAATATCGCTGCTGGAAATACAATTTCATTCAATGATGGATTGTAATAGGCATTCACCGTTTGTGGTTTCATATACCATTCATCACGATCAACCGGCTTACCTAATTTATTAAGTTCATATTGGTATCTAAATTCACTTGCGCGAATTATATTTCCAACTAAATCATTTTTAGCGATGTGCAGACCAGAATAATTACGCCACTTTTTTGGATAACCGATCTTTATTGACATGTGAGAAAGCTTTTTACGAGCTTGTATTTTCGTCGCAGGACTCATCCAGTCCAATTCTGTAATGCTTTGGTCATAAGCACGAATCAGATTTTGAACCAATAATTCCATCTGTTGTTTTTTCTCAGCAGGAAAGTATTTTTCAACATACAGTTTGCCAATACCATCTCCCAGAATCTTATCAACAAGCTGTACACCCCGCTTCCAACGTGTTTCTTGTTCAGTAATATCTCGAAGTGTCTTGTTATAAAAATCAAATTTATTATCTACAAAAGCGCTATTTAATAATGGAGAAAAATTATTTATCAAATGCAATTTAAAATAAGCTTTCCATATATCTAAGGGTGTATCTTGAATAATTGTATTTAAGCCCTGAAAGTAGTCTGGCTGATTTACCTGAATAGTATCAATTTTTCCTTTTAATTCAGTTGCAGTTAGATAACCTCGCCAATCAAATGCAGGGGTCAATTTATACAAATCTGCGAGTTTATATTTATTGTAGCGTTTTGCAAGATCGCGGTTTTGAACGTTGCTCCACTGTATTCGTGCTAACTGAGTTTCAAGTTTTAAGATTTCCTGAGCATGTTGCTCGGCTTGCGAGTCTCCAGCAAGTGTTAAAGTTTTTTCAATATACTTTAAATACTGTGCACGAGTTTCAATAAATTTTTTATCATCTTTCAAATAATAATCACGGTCAGGTAGCCCCAAACCACTTTGCTCCAAACCAGCCACCATTTCAGTAGATTGTTTCATATCCTGTTCAATGCTTAGACGGATTGGGCTATTGACATCAATACGAGCAAAATGTGCCATTAAAATTGCAATTTGATTATTATTTTTCAATTTATCAATTTGATTTATCTCATTTTTTAGAGGACTAATACCTTGCTTCTCAATACTTTTTTCATCCATAAAGCTAGCATATAGAGTAGCTACTTTTTGCTCTAAACTACCATCCACCCACTTTTGACCAGAGAGCTCTTCTACAATTCCATGTACTTGGCTGATTGATAACTCACGGAGCTGATTAAAAGCTCCCCAACTTGCTTTATCAGCTGGGATTTCAGTATTTTTTAACCAAATACCATTTACATGTGAATAAAAATCGTTCTTTTCATTAATAGAGGAATCAATATATTGTTGATCTATACCTGATATTTTTTTGATTTGAGAATTTGTTACTAATTCCGCACGTACCAAATTAGCAGAAGTCATAAGTGCAATCGTAAGAGCACTTTTAAGTAAAATAGATTTCAAAGACTCAACCTCACATTTAAATATTTAATAATTAAAAACAATAACTTAAGAGCGATTGATTTTTATTAATTAAGCGAATGGCAAAATTAAAACCAATATAGAAGCAAGTTTTATACCGTTAAAATATAATATTTTCAAAAATATATTTTTATATAAATCAAAATAATAAACGAAGAAACTTACCAAATCTTTTATTCTACTAAATACTTAATAATTCTAAAAATGCCATGGCTTGAACCAAGGCATCTTTCAAAGATATGATTACTTTTTAATCTAAAATTTTCTCAAATATTCTTAAACGCTTATAAATTGAAAGCAGTTCAATAATCGTTTTCCATGAACTAATTAAATATTGGAATGATTCACGGACTTTATCAAAAACATTACCTATTTGCGTAATTAAACCCAATGTCATTTTACCTGCGGCAATAGAAGGGAATAAAACAACTAGACTATATAAAATATCTAATTGGATATACCAAATACTAACTAAATTAAAATAAGAGTAATGCAGATATAAACGGAAATAATTCAGCCTAACACTTGAGAACAATTCTCTTAATGTTTTTGGCTGTGCACGCTCCTCATGATCCTCACCATAGACAAGTTCTTTACGATAGGCAGCTTCTACTTTTTGATTATTAAACTGTAAACCAGGTAATTTAATACCAACCACCATTAATAGAACAGTACCAAAAACAGCCCATACAATTGCAGCCCAGACCAATGAATGATCAATTTCACCTACAATAGGCAGTACTCTAACTTGTTTAGAAAGTTCAAAAAGAATAGGTAAAAAGGCAATTAAAACCATTATAGCCTTAACAAAATTTACTCCGAGGTCTTCTAAAACAGAGGCGAAACGCATGGTATCTTCTTGAACACGCTGTGAAGCCCCCTCGATATGACGAAGCTTTTCCCAATGGTCTGTGTAATATTCATTCATTGCTGTACGCCAGCGGAATACATAATGACTAGCAAAAAAAGCATTAATAACAGCTAAAGTCACACCGACCATCGCAATTAAAAGAAATGTAACTGTTCCCATATAAAGTTTATTAATATCACCACCACCGTGATCCAACATACTTTGAATGAGATTATAAAAAGGCCCATACCATGCATTAACAGCTACACTAACCTGAACGCTAAACCAGATATTGAATAAAATAAACGCCGAGCCCCACACAGACCAACGTTGCCAAGGGTTATTCGATATAGTCCTCCAGAAACCAGCAAAAAGCGCAGTAGAGACTAAAAACCAAACATAAAACCATAAGAAAGTGGGAGACCAAAAACGGCTTACACCTAATGGTAGTTGAGCATCATGGTAGCCCTTAGCAAAGCCGATAAAAGTTCCCCATGTGTTTCCACCTGAGTACCAGAGCACCATATTGAGCGCGATCCAAATGACCGCAGATATAAAGAAATACCTTGGTGATGGAAAAAATGATTTGAACATTGAGCGTGGATATCCCTATATTTCTTCAAATTTACAATGAAAGGAATACTAAAACCTAAACCTTAAAATTGTGAAGGGTAAAGTTTAGAGAATTGTCAGTTTTTCCTAGTCTATTGAAGGATTTGATCGTTTTTTTGTAAATTAATCCCTTTTTGGCAATTTAATCCATTTAAATTACCTTGTATATGACTCTCGATAGAGCCATATACAGCTTTTATAACACAGTGATATCAGAGATTAAATCTCTTCTTTACGAACAATATAGCCTTCTAATTGCATTGCTTGAATGAGCAAATCTAGATCCGAGGCACTTTTTAACTCTACATCAACGCTCACAGCGCTTTCTTTGGCACGGCTTGTTGCCGCAAAGCGTTCATGACGCAGCTCATAAATATTACCACCCTGCTCAGCAATAATGGCCGTCAAACGAGCTAAAGCACCGGGATTGTCCGGTAATTCAACACGAATACGAACCATACGACCTGTACGGGTTAAATGGCGTTGTAATACAGAGACCATAACACGTGTATCAATATTGCCACCTGACAGTACCACGCCCAATTTATGACCTAAAAATAAATCAGGACGCGACATAATTGCAGCAATACCTGTCGCTCCTGCTCCTTCACATACTGTTTTTTCAATATTAAGTAAGAGTGCAACCGCTTCTTCAATCATGTCTTCAGTGACAACGACAATGTCGTCAACATATTCTTTAGCAACTTGGGTCGTAAGTTCACCTGGAGTTTTTACCGCAATACCCTCAGCAACAGTAGAGCCCATTGAAACTGCATGTTGATAATTACAAAGTAGTTTTGCCATACTTGGGTATACAACTGATTGCACCCCAATAATTTTGATTTTTGGATTGATCGCTTTAGCAGCAATTGCAATACCAGAAATTAAACCACCACCACCAATTGGCACAACCAAAATATCCAGATCAGGCACAGCTGCAAGCATTTCAAGTGCAATGGTGCCTTGACCCGCAATAATTTCAGCATCATCAAATGGGTGGATAATCGTTAAAGATTCTTCTTGTGCAACACGATGCATTTCAGCAGCAGCTTCTGAAAAGTCCTGCCCATGCAAAATAACGCGCGCACCATACTCACGTACTCGTTGCACCTTAACATTTGGCGTAGATTTCGGCATTACAATAGTTGCAGTCACACCTGTCCGCTGAGCATGGTAGGCTACACCTTGTGCGTGATTGCCTGCCGAAGCTGCAATAACACCATGTTGTTTTTCTTGCTCAGATAAACACAACAGTTTATTCAGAGCACCCCGCTCTTTAAATGAAGCTGTAAATTGTAAGTTTTCAAATTTCAACCACATCTCAGCCCCTAAGGTTTTAGAAATGGTCTCTGAGAAAACAAAGGGAGTTTTTACAACTAAACCTTCCAAACGCTCTGCGGCAGCATGAACATCATCTAATGTTGGAAAGCCATTTTTAACCTGTTGCTGTATCATTTATCCAGTTAGCCTCAATACACTACAAATCAATTATTTTTTAAAAAACGGCAACAATATTTCATATTAACCATTAGAGTTTTCAGCATATCCAACATGTCTCTAATATACAAAAAATTTTATTCCAAAAATTGAAGATTTAGACTTCCATAAAAAAAGCCCTTTGTGGGCTTTTTTTATAATTTTCAGAATATTAACGTTTATTTATTGGCTTTGAGCACTCAAGCCTTCCGTAGACATATTTTGTTCAGCTATTTTTTCATCAATAGCAAACTGAATATCAGAAAGCTTGGCATTAGCTGCATCAATACCAGATTTCATAGTAGCTTCACGGCCTTTGACATCAAAAATATGCGCTTTTTCTCTTAAATCTGGCTGAATAACCACGTCCGCATATTGTAACTCTTCTGCTGCCAAACGCCCTTGCATGATATTAATATTCTGATTAAACAGTCCCCATACATTCGATGTTTCTGTGTAAATAGGCTGAGCTAAAATATCAACTGCAATAATGACATCAGCCCCTAAATCACGAGCCACTTCAACCGGTACAGGACTCACCAACCCACCGTCTACATATTCAGATTTACCAATTTTAGTTGGCACAAACATACTTGGAATCGAAGCAGAGGCTCTCACGGCTTGACCAGTATTACCGTAGTTAAATACGGTTTTGGTACCATGCTTTAGTTCAGTTGCCACCACATACATTGGGATCTTCATTTTTTCGAGTGGCATGTTATTTACTTGCTGGTTAACGTAGTTCTCTACTTTTTTACCATCAAAAAAACCTTTTAAACCGATACTAATGTCACGTACATCGCCAGCTTTCATTTTTAAAGCAGTATCACGCAGTTCAGCAGGTGTTTTACCACTGGCATAAATTGCCCCAACAATACTACCCGCACTCGTACCCACAATAAAATCCGGGCGAATACCATGTTGTTCTAAAACTTCAATCACCCCTATATGAGCATAACCTCGTGCTCCACCGCTACCCAATACAAGCGCGACAACAGGACGTTTTTGCATTTTTTTAATTCTTGCAAAAGGTTGATCGACAGGACGAGCATAAGCTTCTGTCGTTTGCGTTTTTAGAGCAGCAGACAAGTGTGTGGTGGTCTGGCATCCCGCCAACACCATAGAGAGTCCGAGAACCCACAATTTAAGCTGTTTCATGGCCCATCTTCGCACTATGAGGTTTAAGTTCGGATTGCAATTTTAGTGGTTACTTTCGTGAAAAGCTGTAGTGAATTTATTTAATTTGTCATGTTTAAAATTTAGACTCAAGTATTTTATTTGTCCCCTATATAAAAAAGGCCCCTTATGTATAAGAGGCCTTTTGAAACTTACCAGATATCTGAATCAACTTTTTTCTTCAATTCCGGATACTTGTCAATTTTAAACTCAGGCTCTTTAATGCCTCGTTTTAATTGCTCGCGGTAATCTTTTAACAAAGTACGTGCCATTGGCGTTAATAGTAAAATTGCAATCAAGTTAATGGTTGCCATGATACCCATAAATAAATCAGCCATTGACCAAACGAGTGGAACACTACCGATTGCACCGAAGTACACCATCACCAATACGAAAATGCGGAAGATGAACATGACTTTCGGGTTGTTATTAATAAACTGTACATTACCTTCTGCATAAGCATAGTTACCTAATACAGCTGAATAACAGAATAAGAATAATAGAACAGCTAGGAAATCAGATCCCCAATGCCCAACTTGAGTTTCTAAGGCACGTTGTGTTAATTCAACACCAACAAAACCTGCATCTTGGTAAACGCCAGAAACTAAGATAATGATTGCAGTACTCGTACATACAATGAACGTATCTACGAATACACCAAGCATTTGTACTAAACCTTGGTTTACAGGGTGTTTTACATCAGATGCAGCAGCAGCGTTTGGCGCAGAACCCATACCTGCTTCGTTTGAGAACAAACCACGCTTAATACCTTGCATCATTGCCATTGACACTGCCGCACCGAAGAAACCACCTGCCGCAGCATTGAAGTGGAAAGCTTCAGTCACAATCAGCTTTAAAATATCAGGCAAAATTGCATAGTTGCTTAATGCGATATAGAGAGCAACAGATAAGTAAAGACCTGCTTTTAAAGGTACAAACATCTCTGCAAATTTAGCAATACGTTTAATACCGCCAAAAATTGCCAATGCCACCAACACTACAAGCGCAAGGCCAACCCATGAAATTTCTAGATCAACACCACCTAAATGTGCAATGAGATTAGCTTTATCCCACCCCCAAGCATGTGAAGATGCCTTAGCAATCGCATTGATTTGAACTGAGTTAAATACGAAACCATAGGTAAAGATGAGTGCTAATGCGAAAACCGCACCAAACGTTTTACTGCGTAGACCTTGAGTAATATAGTAAGCTGGACCACCACGGAACTGTTTAGTCTTACTATCTCTAACTTTAAATAGCTGAGCAAGCGTAGACTCAATAAAAGCAGAGCTCATACCAAGAAGTGCGGTCACCCACATCCAGAACACAGCGCCAGGGCCACCAATTGCGATCGCAATTGCCACGCCAGCAATATTACCTACCCCAACACGGCTCGCAAGACCTGTTACAAATGCCTGAAAAGGTGTAAGGCCATGCTCATCCTCTCCTGCTGTACGACTACTTTTCATGACTCGGATACTTTGCAAGAACATGCGAATTTGCACGGCTCCTGTTAAGACCGTATAAAAAATACCGACAGCCAGCAAGAAAATAACCAGAAAGTCCCATAAAGGGTCATTAAAAAATTGTACCCACGACATCAGTGTGGCATTGAGTTGTTCATTCATACTCGGTCCGCTTACGTTCTTGCTAATGTGCTAATAGCACAAGCCAAAATACTGCAATAAACAAAAAAGCCCCTCAAAATAGGGACTTCTTCAGTACATTTAAGGAAAAACTTTTAATGTCACTTGAATAGCAATTAACGTCACAAGTTTAAGCAACATAATGCCCAGCACTAAGCCTTTGAAGGTCGCATGAGAGAAAGCATCCTTCAGATAAAATGAATTCATCGCACCACTGAACATATTCCCATTTGGGTGAACAGAATGCATCGACTCGGCTACAAACTTGGAAACTAACAAATGACCACCGCTAAATCAGCTCGTTTAATGATTCCCATCAATTAATCGAGTTATAAAAATCTGGATTTAAGCCAATAAGCATATTTACATATACTTGAGAGCGAATGTCTAAAATGGATATGAATTTCAAAGACTGTAACGAGCCATCGCCATAACGCGACTATCTGCGCCCTTTTCTCTCTGATTGGAGAAGAGTGCGTTTAGATCTGTACTAAGCTGTTGTATTTCTTGTGGCTCAGTAGTTGCGTGAGTTACGTTCATTTTCATGGTTGCAATGGTAATCGCCAATCCTTGTTTCATGAACTGCTTGTTGATGAGCGGTAAACTCATGTAAAGCTCCTTATTCCTCGTGTATTTCTCCATTTCTACATTCAAATCCTTTTTGTAAAGGGATTTTGTATGCAGCCATTTCTTTCCTAACATGAGTATGGAGAAATCATACCTGCGTAAAAAAGTCGGTATTATGCAGAAATTTAAAATTTTGTGTATGTTTTTCATTAAAAATTTATGTTATTTCCGATTATTTTTTACCCAAAACCATCTGTTTTGTACTGTTTTTAAACATATTATACCTTTTTTTCAATTGAGTGATTTTTAATCCAACTGATGCTATAAATTTATTTTTATAGTCAAAAACATCATAATTTTTTGTCTATTTAGATCTAAAGTGGCATATTCACATTAGATTTAATTAGACATTATATCCAAACTAAACACATCATCATATGTTTAAGGATATCCCTTTTCTAATATTTTTTGCTTATAAATGAAGTACTTTCAAAACATGAAATTAAACTTCAAAAAGTATTAAGTATTTAAGAAAAGATATAGGAGTACGCATGAATCTGGAACAAGTTCGTCTCATTGATGAAGCTATCACTTCTCGACATTCTGTCCGCGCTTTTTTAAATACTCCAATTGAGCCAGAAGTCATTAAAGATATATTACGAGTCGCAAGTCGAGCACCTTCTGGAACGAACACCCAACCATGGAAAGTCTATGTGGTCACAGGTAAAAAGCGTGATGAAATGGTTGAACGTGTCTGTGCTGCACAAATTGAAGTTTCAAAAAATCCTGAACTAGCAGAACAATATAAAGAAACTTTTGCCTATTACCCTGAAAAATGGATATCCCCTTTTATTGACCGCCGCCGCGAGAATGGCTGGGGACTCTACGGTTTACTCGAAATCAAAAAGGGCGAAAAAGAAAAAATGGCTGAACAGCAGCTACGTAATTTTAAATTGTTTGATGCACCAGTCGGCCTTTTCTTTACCGTAAATAAAACGATGGGAATCGGTTCTAAAATGGATATCGCAATGATGATCCAAAACGTGATGGTCGCTGCCAAGGCACGTGGTTTAGATACATGCCCACAAGCAGCTTGGAATCATTTTCACCCTATTGTTTTAGATATAGTAGGTGCATCAGATGACGAAGAACTGGTATGTGCAATTGCATTAGGTCATGCCGATCCTAACCACATTGTAAATACCTTTATTACACCTAGAGAACCTGTTGAAAATTTCACAGTTTTTCTAGACGAATAAGCTATAAGTGGCCATTCTCTAAAAGCTATGAGAATGGCTTGGTTTTGACCTGTTGTGTCGCTTTCAATACGACAATAAAACCACTTAGTGTAAATAACACCATCATTACGCCCATATTGAGCGATGCGGACCAAATCAGGAAGTTAAGAAGCACGCCACCTAAAAGGCCACAAGCGAATTGCATACTTCCCATAATTGCACTTGCTGTCCCAGCGCGAGCACCTTGTTTGGACATTGCTAACGCCATAGCATTTGGGCCTGTTAAACCAATACCCGAAATAGCTAAAAATAACCCTACCATAACAAGCCATAAAGGCGCCGCAGGAATTAAACCAGCAATAAATACAATGATGGCTCCAGTCACTTGCACAAGTGAACCCGATTTTAAGCGTTTGGTAATTTCAACACGTGTTGTTAAATGCTTGTTTAAAGAGGACATCAACATAATGCCAAAAGCATTTAGTCCAAATACGTAAGCAAACTCTTGCTGATTAAGTCCGTACTGGTCCATAAACACTGCAGGTGCTGAGCTGATATAGCAAAATAACGCAGCCCCCGTTAAACAGCCTGCAAACATAGGTAAGCGGAAACTCGCATCTTTGAAAATAGCTCCATATAAAGTCACCACTTGATAGAGTGATAGCTTAAGCCTTTTATCATTTGCCAAAGTTTCCTTAAAAAAGAAATGTACGCACAGCCAACACAGCGCACCCACAATTGAAAGCGCAATAAAAATAGCCTGCCACGGAAACCAAATTAAAATCCATGCTCCGATCATAGGAGCCAAAATTGGTGCAAGTCCCATGACAATCATCATGCTTGAGAAAGCTTGTGCCGAGCCTTGAACGTCCAATTTATCGCGTATTGCCGCACGAGCCATGACTACGCCAACACAACCACCTAAAGCTTGTAAAATACGGGCCGCAATCAAGCTCCATTCATTAGTAGCCATTACACAAAATAAGCTTGCGACTGCATAAAGCGCGAGGCCAAAGTAAAGTGGTTTCTTTCTACCGATACGATCGCTTAAAGGACCATAAACCAACTGCCCAATGGCTAAACCAAAAAAATATGCTGGTAATGTATTTGCCACCATTTGCGTACTTACCCCAAAATCATGGGCCATTTGTGGTAACGCAGGTAAGTACATATCAATGGATAACGGCCCTAAAGCCGTAAGTAAAGCGAGCAACATAATCCAGCCAATAGAGTATTGACGCTGGGCTGTTTGTTCAGACATAACGATATTTCATTTTTCACTCATTTGCATACAGACAAGCTTACACTGTCTATCGTATGATTTGTGCAACATTGGTGTAGAAATACACAAATCCTTTATCACTCAGGTTGATCAGCAAGGACTTCATTTGAAATCTTGGTTTAAACGCCTAAAAAGAGCGACTTATAACACAACATTTATGTATAACGTGCGAATGCTGATAGCCTTTTCAGGAACTGCTTTCGTGCCTTATTTTTTAGGCTATCAATTAGCAACTATTCCACTCACTTTAGGTGTAGTCGCAGCAGGTTTGAGTGATATTGATGATCGCTTTTCCGTGCGAATCATGAACCTAATCTATACTTATATTGGGTTCTTCGTTACCGCAGCTTCTGTACAACTACTTTTCCCCTACCCAATGGCTTTTGCTTTAGGGTTGATTGCTTCATGTATTGGCTGGATTTTACTAGGTTCGTTAGGACGTCGTTACGCCACCATTTCTTATGGCTGTTTGGTTGTTTCGGTCTATACCATGTTGGGTGTTCACCTTTTCGATCACTGGTATATTCAACCGGCTCTTTTAGTTGCAGGTGCTGCTTGGTATGGCCTCATTGCTACTATTAGCTTTTTACTATTTCCGGTTCGCCAACTTCAAGATAAACTCGCAGCGTCTTATGCATCTCTAGGTGATTTTCTATTTGCAAAATCAAATCTATTTGATGTAGATATGACTCCTGCCAGCTATCAGCAAAGTATGATTGAGCTGTCATTAGAAAATGGTAAGTTAATTACGATTTTTAATGACTTAAAAACAGCTTTATTGACTCGTTTAAAAGGTGACCGTGGGCAAAAAGATACACGCCGAAGCTTACATTATTATTTTGTCGCTCAAGACATTCATGAGCGTGCTGACTCAGCCCATATCGACTATCAAAAGTTAGCCAAAATTTTTCAGCACAGTGATATTTTATTTAGATTTCAACGAATTTTGGCGGTTCAAGGCAAAGCTTGCCAAGAGTTAAACGAATGTATTTTACAACGTAAACCTTATAACCATAACAAACGTTTCAAGCAGAGTTTTGAGAACTTAAGACTATCTTTAGAGAAACTAAGACGTGATCAGCATTATGATCTGTTATGGGTAAATGCTCTCTTCGCTTTATACCAAAATTTAAAATCTATCGACTCTCAGTTACTTAACTTAGAAACGGAACAACACATTCAGTCTGATAAAGTTAAACAAGCAGAGAACCAGCTTAAAGATGATGATTTACAAGGATGGAACGATATTGTCATCCGAATAAAGCAAAATCTAACTCCTGAATCTGTACTTTTCCGCCATGCAATTCGCGTCTCAATTGTTCTTTTTATTGGGTATGTGCTGATTCAAATGACCAATATCGAGTACGGCTATTGGATTATGCTTACAGCCCTATTTGTAAGCCAACCTAACTTCAACGCAACCAAACGTCGCTTACGCTTACGAATTGTCGGAACATTAGTCGGAATTATTGTTGGTCTTACCATTGTATTTCTCGTGCCTTCCGTCGAAGGACAACTATTAATGTTGATCTTGAGCGGGGTACTGTTTTTTGAGTTACGCAGTAAGCAATATGCTCAAGCAACCGCGTTTATTACAATTTTGGCATTAATTAACTTTAATCTAGATGGCTCGGCAATGGCTGCTGCTATTCCGCGATTTGTAGATACTTTAATTGGATGTGCCCTAGCTTGGTTTGGAGTGACATTTATTTGGCCTGACTGGAAATTCCGACGCTTACCTCGCAACATCAGACGTTCATTACAAGCTCAATGCAATTATTTAGCTGAAGTTGTTAAACAATATCATGAAGGTCGCAATCATGCGCTGAATTACCGTATTGTAAGACGTGCTGCTCATAATACAGATGCCGAGGTTGCTTCACTTATTTCAACTTTAGCAACAGAGCCAGACTTTGACCCTACCCGTAAGTCGGATATCTTTGAATTTTTATGTTTAAACCATACATTTTTAAGTTATATCGCAGCGCTTGGAGCACATCGAGAAAACATTCAAGATCAAGCTGTTCTTAAACTCTTAGATCAAGCACTGGATGATATTCAGGGGGCTTTATTGAGAGATGAGATGCCTGATCTTACAGCACAAAATATGCTCCAGACGATACGTCAACGTTTGAGCCAAAATAATGAAGAGGATCAAAAATCACTCATCATTTTACAGCAGCTATCACTCATGCTTGGTGTATTGAACCGTTTTAGTATGCTAAAACAACGTCTAAGTCATGATCTTGATAACGATGCCAGCGAGCTTGCATCGTTATAAATTTGAGTCGGAAATTAGTATGAAATTGGCATAATATCCTTTCCTGACTTATGCCAATTAATGCTAAACTTAAAACAGTTTACAATTTGTTATTTGCACTATGACCGCGAAAACTTTATACGCTTATACGCTTCAGCCTGTTCCCTATGACGTGTCAGAAGCTGAACAACGTAATGCACAGCTTCTTATCTGGCGCAGCACCAATAAAATCAGCACAAAAATTTGGGCAATTATGGGTGTCGTTTTAGCCCTAGCTATATTAGGTCTTATTTTTATTAAGAACTATTCTACTGTTTTTTGCTGGGTTGCTATTGTTGCTGTAGTACTTTACTACCTAGGTCGTAAATACGGATTAGAGTGGTACGTTAAACGTAAAATGAATGAATTTCCAGTACAGGAAATCAAAGGTATTCGTTTAGGTGTGCAGCCTCATGGTATTGTGATGCGTCAACAAATGGGCTTACAAGAAGGTGTAGGTACTATTGGATGGAAAAATATCTACGAATGGTACAATACACCTGATTTTATTTTGGTCAATTTCAAAGTAAAAGATCCAAAAGGCCAAGAACAACAAGGTGCTTATATCCTACCTAAGCGCATGGATTCGAAAAACTTCTCGTTCAACACAATTCGCACACACTTAAAAGAATCTGTAGGCGAACCAAAAACCTTGTAATTCTAGATTTTATAAAAAGCCTCCTCATGGAGGTTTTTTATTAAGCTAAAAATAAATGATAATGAAAATTAATATTATCTCCAAAATCCATATTATCTCCCCAATCTTCGGCTATACTTCGTTACAAGATCTCCATCATATTTACATTTTCGACCATGTTTAAAAAAATTTTATTTCAAATTCATTGGTTTCTGGGTATTACTGCTGGCCTCATCTTATCCATTATGGGTGTTACAGGTGCAATTTATTCTTATGACCAACAAATTTTAAAATGGGTGAATTCTGATAGTTATGTTGTACAAGCTGAAAACACTCCAAAATTAACTCCTGCTCAGCTATATCAACATTTCAATACAACCCAACCTGAAATCAAAATTAATAGCATTACGATTGCCAAGGACCCCACCTCTTCTTCTATTGTAAATATTGAAAAAGAAGGTGAACGCCGTGGCTATAATATGATGGTGAACCCTTATAACGCTGAGGTTCTTCCAGATGTTAAAGGCCGAAAATTGTTGTTACTCATACAACAAATTCATCGTAATTTAACAGCAGGTGAAGTTGGTAAACAAATTACTGGTGCCTGCGCACTCATGCTAATTTACTTCGTACTCAGTGGGTTATATTTACGTTGGCCTAAAAAGCATTCTGCTCGTCAATGGTTGGCTATTAAACCGAAACTCAAAGGCCGGAATTTTATTTGGGATCTACATGCTGTTGTCGGCACATGGGTCATTGTTTTTTATCTTCTTTTCGCATGTACAGGACTATATTGGTCTTATGATTGGTGGCGTAGTGGCATGTTCAAAGTGATGGGAGTTGAACAACCTAAACGACAAGATCATGGCGCTGCTCCTCAAAATCAAAATCGTGGAATGCAGCAAGGTAAACAATCTGACCGTAATAATGATAAAAAATCAGAGCCTCAATTAGATAATACTCAACTCATTACAGCACTTAATCAAACATGGAGTGGCTTCAATAGTCAGGTTGGACGTGATTATTCGACTCTAACATTAAGCTTACCGAAAAAAGATGATGGAAAAATTGAGTTAAGCTTTGTCGATGCTACCCCACAACACGAACGGGCACGTAACCAAGCCATATATAATTATCAAACTGGCAACATCGAAAAGATGGAGCTTTACGAAGACAAAAAGCTTAATCAAAAGATTATGAGCAGCATGTTACCCGTACACCGCGGTAGCTTCTTTGGACCAATTTATCAATTCGTTGCAATGCTTGCTTCTTTAGCAATGCCTTTGTTCTTGGTTACTGGGTGGATGCTGTATCTTAAACGCCGTAAACAGAAAAAATTAACACAGGCGGCTCGTCAGTCTTTAGCAGGACAATACATTGATCCAAATGCAAAGCCTTGGCTTATTACTTATGCAACTCAAACCGGCGTAGCTGAACAACTCGCTTGGAGTACGGCAACAAGTTTACAAGAGGCTCATCAACCTGTTCAGGTAAAACCTGTACAGCAGCTAACACAAACTGATTTAGAGCAACATCAACAGGTTTTATTTGTGATCAGTACTTATGGTACTGGTGATGCTCCTGATCTTGCTACGAGCTTTGCTAAGAAACTTTTAAAATTGAATGTGGATCTTAAGCACATCAACTATGCTGTTCTAGCGCTGGGCTCTAAAGAATATCCAGACACTTATTGTAGTTTTGGCCATGCAGTAGATGCTTGGCTTAAAGCAAATGGTGCCCATGCTCTCTTCAATACAATTGAAGTTGATAATGCAAACCCATCGGATATTCAAAATTGGAATCAATCTCTCGCTAAAGCAACCAAATTAGATTTACATGCTGTAAATCTGGAAAAAGTATTTGATAGTTGGACATTGCAGCAACGTGATTTACTCAATCCAAATAGCTTAGGTCAGCCTGCTTATAATATTGAACTTAAAGCAAATCATGAGGCGATATGGCAAGCGGGTGATATTGCTGAAATCCAGCCTGGTAATAGTCCTGAACGTATTCACGCTTTTTTGCAAAAGCATCATATTCTTAAAAATTCAAAAGTTGATTCACTACAGATTTCAATCGAAAAAGCGCTTTGGAATAAAGATTTAACTGGTGAAATTGAACCATTTGCCAATCTGGATCATTTATTAGAGCAGCTCCCTACTCTACCAACGCGAGAGTATTCGATTGCGAGCATTCCGTCTCAGCAAGTCCTTCGTTTGGTTGTTCGTCAACAATATGATGCTTCTGGTAATTTAGGTTTAGGTTCGGGTTGGCTGACTCAACATACCCAAGTTAATAATGAAATTGCTTTGCGTATTCGTACCAATGAATCATTCCATCTTATTGATGATAACCGCCCTATTATTTGTATTGGTAACGGAACAGGTATTGCTGGCTTAATGAGCCTATTACACACCCGTACGCGTCATGATTACACTGAAAACTGGTTAATCTTTGGCGAACGTCAAAGAGCATGTGATTTCTTCTATGAATCGACCATTGAAGCATGGAAAACCACAGGAATGTTAAAGCGCCTCGATTTAGCATTTTCGAGAGATCAAGCACAACGCATGTATGTTCAAGATGTAATCCGTCAGAACGCAGCAGAATTAGTAAGCTGGGTAGAACGCGGTGCTGTTCTGTATGTATGCGGTAGTATTGATGGTATGGCAAGTGGAGTCGATCAAGCACTTATCGAAATTCTGGGTGAAGAACAGGTAGATGATTTAAGACAACAAGGTCGTTACCGCCGTGATGTTTATTAAAGATCAATAAAAACTAAAACCGAGTAATAGCTTAAATGCTTTACTCGGTTTTTTTATTGCATTCAGAATGATTTTGCATACACTGTCTGCAATTTAAATTGCAACTCTAAGCACAATGCAAGTCAGTAAGTGGATCCGTATTTTCCTAGCAATCATTGGTTCGATTTTATTTCTAGATGGATTAGTTCTAATTTGTCTCAATAAAATTAATGTAGGCACCGTTATTCCTTTAATTTTAGGTGCTTTCCTCTGCCTATATTCCTTATTTTATTATCATTTAGAACGCTTTTTCTTCTATCACTATCGCTTACACACACTTTGGCGTTTTGGATGGTTATGCTTCTGGATATGGTTAATTGGCTTAGGCTATTTTTTTAGCTTTATTAAAGAAAATAAAGATACTTCAAATAATATTCCTCCAGTAAAAGCAATTATTGTCTTAGGAAGCGGTGTTGAGAATGGTCAGCCATCCACAATTCTTGCAAAACGTTTAGATACGGCCGCCCCTCTAGCCCTAAAACAGCAGCAAGCACAGATTGTTCTAACAGGTGGTCTTGATTTTTCAGAAAAAGAAAGCGAAGCATTGGTTATGTCTCGTTATCTTGAACAAAAGTATCATATCGCAAAAGATCAAATGATCCTTGAAGATAAAAGCACCAGCACAGAGCTTAACTTAAAAAATAGTAAACCCTTATTAGAACAGCACCACATTACCTTAGACCAGCCAATTGCTATTGTGACAAGTGATTTTCATATTCCTCGAGCAATAGCAATTGCAAAAAAACAGGGCTATACCCAAATTTATGGGGTAGCGGCCGAGACACCATTAGCTACTCGCTACAATGCATGGTTACGTGAATATTTCGCATATGCAAGTGGATGGCTTTTAAACGAATATTAAAAATAATTTAATAAAAAAACTGCTATTTAAAAAATAGCAGTTTTTTTATTTGTGAAAATATTAGTGATCGGTACAAATACAAAGTTGATCTAAGATGAAGATCATAAATTGCAAGTTAGATTCTTATCTTTAGCCACTAATAAAGAAATTTAATAAGGAGGAGGAAGCCCATCAACAGCAAGAGAAAAAACACTAATGCTAAAAAATTAAAAACTAGCGATCAATAAAAAGAATAACTTAAAGATATAAGGACTTTAATTTTAGAATAGAAACGTTGTATCTACACTGAGTCACGTAGTAAATAAATTTACATGTAAGTATAGGATATTTATAGATGAATATGAATTTAGGGGATTTTAAATTTCTGATAAAAATTATGGTGGGCGCTGACGGGATCGAACCGCCGACATTCTGCTTGTAAGGCAGACGCTCTACCAACTGAGCTAAGCGCCCCAAGAAGAAAAAACTAATAAATTATTAATTTTTCGATTTAAAACTTTTACATCTCAAATCTTCTTCCAAACACAACCCGAACTGAAAAGTGGCGCAGCGGACGGGGCTCGAACCCGCGACCCCCGGCGTGACAGGCCGGTATTCTAACCAACTGAACTACCGCTGCACTACAATACTTTAAAATAAAGTATGGTCACATATATGGTGGGCGCTGACGGGATCGAACCGCCGACATTCTGCTTGTAAGGCAGACGCTCTACCAACTGAGCTAAGCGCCCTTAATGAGAAAAGATAGCGAATGTATCTTTATACTCTACATTCTCTAGACAAGGGAATCAAGAGAATGGCGCAGCGGACGGGGCTCGAACCCGCGACCCCCGGCGTGACAGGCCGGTATTCTAACCAACTGAACTACCGCTGCACTTTCACAATATCGAAATTGTGGGGTAAACGATGTTAAGTCTTAAGTGGCGCAGCGGACGGGGCTCGAACCCGCGACCCCCGGCGTGACAGGCCGGTATTCTAACCAACTGAACTACCGCTGCACTTGAGAGCTTAACGTAAAGGCTTGGTGGGCGCTGACGGGATCGAACCGCCGACATTCTGCTTGTAAGGCAGACGCTCTACCAACTGAGCTAAGCGCCCTTAACGTCTTCATCGTTTGTGAGGTGCATTATAGAGAATCTTTAACAGGTGTCAAACGCTTTTCGACAACTTTTCAAAAAAATGCGAATGAATGATTAAAAATAAGTCATTATTAAGTAAAAAACAATTTTTTGTATTTTATTTAAGCACTTATTTTAATATTTTGATCATTCAGCTAATTAAATAAGAATTTTTAAAATCTTATTTTAGGTTAAAGATTGCTCAGACAAATAAACCAACGCATTTTCAGCGACTAAATCAAACAACTCAATGATTTCTTCATTACGCATTCGAATACATCCATGTGACATGGGAACACCCATCGGTTCTTTATCAGGTGTGCCATGAATATAGATATAACGCTGCATGGTGTCATGACCTTCGCCTTTGTTAAAGCCTTCTTCTAAGCCATCTAACCAAAGAATACGTGACAATATCCAATCTCTTTCAGGGAATTGTGCTGCTAGTTCACTACTATAGACCTCCCCTGTTGGCTTACGTGCAATAAAAACCGCATTTTGAGGAGCTTGTGCACCAATTTTTTTTGCAACCCTATGCCATCCACGTGGAGTCCTACCAGTATTCTCTTGCTCACCGATTCCGTTCTTTCCGGTAGAAATGACATAAAACTTATTATGTTTAGGCAAAGTTAATGTTTGATTTGCTAAATCGATGAGGACATCTGCTTCTTCGAGCTTAAATTGAGACATTGAACTTATTCTCTTATATCAACTCAAATACTTTGAGTTTAAGTAAAAATTTATATGAAGAACTTGTCTTGCGCCAAAATTAAAAGATTATCAATCTTCTCTTATCTACGCGCAGTTTCACTGCTTGTCTTGCGCCAAAATTAAAAGATTATCAATCTTTTAATTTTGGCTCAGGGCGTAGCCATAACCAAACTGCAACGATGAACATGGTAGTATCAGTAAAAACCTTGACCCAAAGCGGTGCTGAAGTAAATAGCATTATAAGGCCACTGATTGCCATCATTATGCTTGCAATCCATTTGGCTTTACGTGGTACTGTACCATTGGCTCGCCAATCACGTAATGTTGGGCCGTATTTGGGATGGTTTAATAACCAATCATCCATTTGTGGCCATCCTTTCGAAGCTGCCCATGCAGCTAGAATCAAAAACACTGTTGTGGGCATACCTGGTAAAATTGCTCCAATAATGCCTAGCGTGATAAAAATCACGACCAAAGAGCGCCAGAACAATGTTCGCATATATAAACCTTAACCTGCTGTTAGCGTTAGTATAAAGTGTTTTTCTAATATTGTTTGTTGATCCCTTATGAAATTAGGATGAATTACTTCGAGTATTAAATATATGAATATTGCCTCAGTGAAAACTTCCTATTTCGAACCATGGCTTCAATTTCAACATCCTATAGTGCGACAGCTGGCCTTTTGTATTGCTAGTCCAAATTTACTTTGCCAATTACCAAAAAGTTTTTCTATACAACACGACTTTAAGCTGCACCCAACCGAAGTATGGGAAGAGCATTTCCAAAATTATTTACCACGGTTAAAAGAGCTCGATCAGTCCCCAGAGCCTTTAATCCAGTTTTTATCTCAACTTAAAAGTACACGCTTAGGTTTACGCTTTGAGAATTTACTTTGGTTCTGGCTACAAGAGAATAATTATCATCCTTACCAACTATTAGGCCATAGTATTCAAAAAATTGATGGAGCAAAAACTTTAGGTGAGCTAGATTTTTTAATTTTAAATAAAGAAACTCAACAAATTGAACATTGGGAAGTCGCGTTAAAATACTATTTGGGCGAGGCAGACTTACATTTAGAACAATGGATTGGATTAAACCGTCAAGATACTTTAAGCAAGAAACTTTATCATTTTACGAATAAGCAATTTCAATTTTCTGAGGCATTAAATTTTAGGATTCAACAACGTTTTGCGGTTTTAAAAGGACAACTCTACCTACCACTTCAACTAAATTTTCAAAAGTCGCTACCAGACTGGATAAATTTAAAGCGTCGTTTGGGATATTGGGGGACTACCATTCCCCATTCTTCTTTTTATCGATTGGAAAGACACGAATGGTTGTGTCCAAATAAAGAGCAGACTTCAAATCCAGCACATTGGTGGACAGACGGTCTATATTGTAAAAATAGTGAAGAGGTTTTGTTTTATATGTTTAGACATCCTTCGTACTTAAACATTAAGCCTCACCTGCAAAAATTAAGCTAATTAACAATAAGTTTTAAGCTTCTAGAAACATTTTATAACGTTTTTACTATTAAACAGTCATGTTTCTTTTTCCGTTTGTTTTTTAATCTAAATTTACTTCATTATTAAATTTAAACGGAGAAAATGATGAAAAAAGTTTTAGCTGCGTCTGTAATGGTTGCTGTTATTTTAACAGGGTGTAATACGTTTAAAGGTTTTGGGCAAGATGTTTCTAAAGCAGGTGATGCTGTAACAAATACTGCTGAAAAAACACAAGATAAAATGTAAGTTAGAGTTGTTACTTCAAAAACCTTATCATTCCGATAAGGTTTTTTTATTTTTACGTACCCATCCCCTAGAGATTCGCCTATTATATCGGACTATATTTCACCTGATCAGCACGCAATTTCCGGTATGAACCATTCAGACACTCTCTCGCTTAGCTTAGAACTGTTACAACAACCTTCTGTTACTCCTATTGATCATACATGCCAAACCATCATGGCAGACCGTTTAGCCAAAATTGGTTTTCATATTGAACCGATGCGTTTTGGTGAGGTTGACAATCTTTGGGCGCGTCGCGGAACTGAAGAACCTGTATTTTGTTTTGCCGGTCATACTGACGTAGTTCCGACAGGCAAGTTAGAAGCATGGAATTCAGATCCGTTTGCACCTGAAATTCGCGATGGAAAATTATATGGCCGTGGTTCGGCCGATATGAAAACAGCACTTGCAGCTATGGTCGTTGCATCTGAACGTTTTGTCGCAAAACATCCTGATCACAAGGGTTCTATTGCTTTTCTAATTACTTCTGATGAAGAAGGACCTGCTATTAACGGTACGGTTAAAGTGATTGAGACTCTTGAAAAACGTAACGAAAAGATGACATGGTGTTTGGTAGGCGAACCTTCTAGTACTCATAAATTGGGTGATATTGTTAAAAATGGTCGTCGTGGTTCACTTAATGCCGTATTAAAAGTTCAAGGTAAGCAAGGTCATGTGGCTTATCCACACTTGGCGCGTAATCCGATTCATGAAGCATCACCAGCTTTAGCAGAACTGTGCCAAACTGTTTGGGATAATGGAAATGAATATTTCCCAGCAACATCATTTCAGATTTCAAATATTCATGCTGGCACTGGCGCAACCAATGTCATTCCTGGCGCACTAGAAGTTACTTTTAACTTCCGTTATTCAACAGAAGTAACAGCAGAACAACTTAAACAACGTGTGCATGAGATTTTAGATAAACACGGTTTACAGTACGAAATCGTTTGGAATCTTTCTGGTTTACCATTCCTAACACCTGTGGGTGAACTCGTTAATGCAGCGCAAACTGCTATTTTGAACGTAACGGGTACTGAAACTGAGCTTTCAACGAGTGGCGGTACTTCTGATGGCCGTTTTATTGCTCCAACAGGCGCCCAGGTATTGGAGTTAGGTGTTCTGAACGCAACAATTCATCAAATTAACGAACATGTTGATGTACAAGACCTTGATCCACTAACTGATATTTATGAGCAAATTTTGGAAAATTTGTTAGCTAAGTAAAAGTTAAAATCTAATGAATTGAAAAAGCGCCCTTTTGGGGGCGTTTTTTATATTTAAAGTATCAGTACATTCTTTAAAAATTTTAAATATTATTTATATTCAAAAACTAGAAAATTAGTTTTAATATAAAGAGCTTAAAAAGCTGCTTTTGAATTCTTATCTATCCATTGCAATATAGTTGGCCAGACTTCTTTAGCAGCATTTTGGCTAAGTACAATTCGACTATGAGAATAATTTTCTAAGTTACTATTGGAATAGCCAAATTCTCGAAATATATTATTTTCATTTTCAAAAGCTTGCAAATATTTATAGCATCCTTTAGCAGGGGCAATAAATTTATCGCCAGTCCCGCAAATAGAATATATTGGAACTCTAATAGAACTCATAAATTTTTTATAATCTATATCTTTAAATTCACTTATAAAATTTTCCTTTAAGTTCCAATTAAACCATGGACGCATCGTGTAATAGGTTTCATTTATTCGCCCCAACTTAAATTTATTAGCAGGAATCTGACCTAGACCTTTTACAACTAATTTTGCAGAAAACAATTTAATAAAATCAAAGGAATTATTTACTGCTCCAAATGCTTGGCAAGCAACAAAAGTAATACTTTGAATATTTTTTAAATATTCAGGATAATTAATTAAGAACATGGTTAAGCATAGCCCTCCACCACTGTGTGTTACACAGTGCAAAGAGGTTATATTAAAATGATGGTGAATATAATGAAATGCAGTTTTATATTCATATAATGCAACAGTTTCAAAATTAAATGGTATATCTGTTTTTGGGCTAGTACCATGCCCTCGCCACTCTAAAATAAAACAAATATAACCATGATTTGCCAAATAATCTGCAATGCCTATACAAACAGTTTTATCCGAAAATGCACCATGAGATAAGAAAATTGCTTCTTTTTTTATTAGAGAATTATTTCTTTTAGAAATTTCCCATAAAGCAAATTCACCATGATCATCTGTTTTTAAAATATGTAGCTCTTTATGAATTGACATTTATTTTCTGCTATAGAAGATTTTATTTTAGGTTATTTTGCTATGATTAATATAATAAAATTAGGCTCATCCTTTAACTATAACTTCAATTTATCTCCTTTTAAAATTTAGTATGAGACTTTATTAAAAGTAAATATTGGTAATTTCTTATATTTTAGCATTTGAAATACATATAAAATATAAATTTACGATATAAATAAAGCAAGCGCTTCAATGATTTTTAAAATAAATTTATATTCTCTAAAAGAATTTTACCTATTTTTTAAAAAAAATAACTCAAATGAGTTACTTTTTTTATAGATGAAATGAATTTTGAATATATTGCAAATTAGGAACATGGTAGCGCTGATTGTCCATACGAACATATTTAAATACAGTTGAGTGCTGTAAAGACTCTTGTATATCTTCATTTTCATCTACGACTTCAGAAATACGCAGACGCACTGAAACTGGCATCGATTTACACATAAGTGCAAAACGTTGACTAACGTCTTCGCTTTCAATGACTAAAGCTACTGCTCGAGAATCTATTTCGTTGTGAACCGAATAAACAGGGAGTTTTACATCATGCCATTCAATATGCTTGATACCATTTTTAACATCCATGGCAGATAACACTATATTTTGCGGCAATAGCATCGGCACTTGCTGATGACACTCGATAATATATGCATCAATAAAACCAGTTGAGACAGTAATTAAATGCTGAAGCTCTTGCTGGTCCATTTCATTAATTAAGGATGTACTTATATTACTTTTCATTAGGCAAGTCCCCTTCAGATGTCATGAATAACGCATCAATATTGTGAAGTAAGTCTTCTTCTTGGAAAGGTTTACCCATGTATTGGTTCACACCTAAAGTAAATGCTCGTTCACGGTGTTTTTCACCAGTTCGTGATGTAATCATAATCACTGGCATATCTTGATGTAGATCATGATGTCGAACGAGGTTAAGTACCTCAAAGCCATCCATTCGCGGCATTTCAATATCAAGTAACATGAGATCTGGTTTAATATTTTCCAACTGCTCAATGGCATCAACCCCATCTTTAGCTGTAACTACATCATAGCCCTGACGTTCAAGTAAGCGAGACGTCACCTTACGTACAGTTACCGAGTCATCTACAATCATGATAAGACGTCGCTCGTCAGACTCGCGTTGTCTATAGATAGTTTCATTAAGCGATTTATGTCGGCGAGTAGATTGAATTTGGCGAGCAATATTTTGTCCATCTAAAATTAGACAAACTTGGCCATCACCTAAAATAGTTGCTCCTGCAATCGCACCAATGCTAGAGAATTGTTGTCCTATTGGCTTAACTACAATCTGTGCGCGTGAGCCAATCAGTTGGTCAACTAATAATGCGACGGTTTGTCCATTATTTGCCTTAATCATTAATACTGGTAATGAATACATCATTCCACTTAAGCGCGGAATTGGTTGATTACCAACAAACTCAGATAAATAACGTAATGGATAACGCTTATTTTCAAATTCAAAGAGCTCTTGTGCACTTCCGAAATATTGTTCTAATGATGCTGGTGAAACTCGTACAATTCGATCAATCTGAGCCAGTGGGATTGCAAATTGCTGATCAGCAACTTTAACCATTAAAGCATCACTAACAGCTACTGTCGTTGGAACGCGTATGGTAAAGACAGTTCCCTGCCCATATACAGAGTCGACACTCACATGGCCACCTAAGGCCTTAATATCACTTTGCACTACATCCAGCCCTACGCCACGACCTGAGATCTGAGTGACTTGATCAGCCGTACTTAAACCAGGATGGAAAATCAGCTGTAAAATATCTTGATGTTCTAATACTTGCTCTGAATTAATCAAACCAGACATTAACGCCTTTTGACGAACCTTCTCAATATCAATACCTTGCCCATCATCCTTAAATGTAACTACAACATCTGTACCTTGACGATGAATATTGAGTTCAATACGTCCCGTTTCTGGTTTTTTAGCTTGTTCACGTTGCGCACGGTCTTCTAGTCCATGGTCAATTGCATTTCTAAGCATGTGCTCAAGTGGTGTAACCAAACGTTCTAGGATTGTCCGGTCTAGCTCACCTTCTGTATTATTAACAAAAAGCTCTGCTGGTCGATTTAACGCGGTAGAAGTCTGCCTCACAATTCTTTGCAGACGAGGCAACAATCGAGAAAATGGTACTAAGCGTGTTCGCATAAGACCTTCTTGAATTTCAGCCTGAATACGCGATTGCTGTACCAATAAACCTTCAGTGTCTCTGATCTTTTCAGATAATGTATTTTTAAAATCTACTAAATCCGATGCAGACTCGGCAAGAGACTTTGATAACTGATTTAATGAAGAATATTGGTCCATCTCTAAAGGATCAAATTCCGTATAACGTGAGTTCTCAATACCGTGTTTTGCAATAATTTGGGTTTCTAATTCGCCTTCCATTCGACGCAACTGATCTGCAAGTCGCTGAATAGCCAATTCCATTTCCGCTAAGGTATGACC
Organism: Acinetobacter sp. TG2027; assembly: GCF_000302435.1. Classification (NCBI taxonomy): domain Bacteria; kingdom Pseudomonadati; phylum Pseudomonadota; class Gammaproteobacteria; order Moraxellales; family Moraxellaceae; genus Acinetobacter; species Acinetobacter sp. TG2027. The sequence continues at coordinate 135,417 of NZ_AMJN01000008.1, forward strand.
AAATTGGCTTAAATCCATTTCAATTCGCGAACGGTTAATCGAATTTTCACCAGACAGATCAATCATTTTTTCAATTAAATCTGCCGAGACTCGAATCATCTCATTATTTTGATCAAGGCGTTGTGCTTGTTCCCACTCACCCATCATTGGCGGTGGTTCTGTACCGTCACCTTGCACAAAACTCATTACAGGTTCCGTGCTGAATAGATCAGTTCTAGTTAACTTACTAGGAATTTGTATTGCTGTTTCAATGAACTGGATATTTTCCAGACTTTGTTGTAACCCATCGAAGTGTTGATAATTTTGTTTAAAAATTGCCTCTTTTAACCAGACAACTGCACTCTCTAATAAGTTGTCATAAATATTTGAGCTGAAATGATGAAGCGCAAATTGTTCAAAAGCATTCTCAAGTTGATAAGCAATCGCTTGCACGGTTTCAAGTCCCAGCATACGGGAACCGCCTTTCAAGCTGTGTACTGCCCTTTGTAGTTGAAGCAAGATACTACGGTTAGTACGTTGCTCGAACCATTGTTTTAATAAGTGATCGGCCATTTCTAATAGTTCGGCCGCTTCCTCCATGAATGTCTGCTCGACAACAGTATTAATATCTTGATCTGGGATACTCTCTTTTTGATCGTGATCAGCATAAAGAATTTGTAATTCGGTTTGCTCAACAAGTTGATTACTAGACTCAGCAATCTGCTCAGAAGCAGAAGTTAACTCACTGAGGTTTAACACCGTATTATTTATCGCTTCTTGTTGTAATACTTCAAAATTTAATTCAGGTATAACATACGTTTCAGGTTCTGTTTTGCTCTCTTTAATATGAGAATCAAATACCTGACCTGCATTTTTAAGTGCTTGAATAGTATGAGAAGCAGCATAATCTAGGTGCTGTTCACGCACTATTTGAAGACGGTCAGCCAAGTCATCTTGAACTAGTCGAATAAAATCAATGAGAGCAGACGAAGCTACCAACTGTTTTTGAATTAAACGCTCATAAATACTTTCTAACTCATGTGCAATTAAACCAATATAAGTTGCCTGAATCATATTTGCCCCACCTTTTAAGGTATGCAAATAACGCATCAGATTATTGAGAGCGGCAAAGTTTTCTTGATCATCAACCCAAAGATTAAGATCTGTATCCATTCCCTCAAGCAACTCATCGGCTTCTTCAAGAAAAATATCTAAAAGATCTGGATCAAAATGACGGTTTACATGCTCAGACGAAATAAACTGTCGATCTAGTTGTACACTCTGCCCTATGGTGACCTGATCAGTGAATACATTTTCTATCAGAGGATCATTCGCTGTTTGTTCAACTTCAGCATTAAACAATGGTTCAAAAACGTCTTGATGAGTTTCTAAAGATTCGGAATTAAGATTTGGAATATATTGAGTATATAGTTTTAGCTCGTCCAAGACATTTTGGTGTTGCTCAATGATACTTACTCTTTGTCCTGCGGCTAATGCATCAAATAACTGAATTAATTGTTGGTGCGCTTTTTGATAAATTTCAAAAACATAATCTGATTGCAATAAATCAGGTCGATCAAGCAATATGTCGTAGCTTTCTTTCAACTGGTTAGTATATTCATATAAACCAATCATTGCCTGCGACTGAGTGTGTTGCAGCAAAACATCTGCTTGTTCACTTAAACGTTCAAGATAATGAGGAAACTCTGTACGTATTCCCTTCTCAAAGTCTAATTCCGCATCAAGTAATTCAGCAACATTTAGCTGTAATAGCTGAGACACTAAACCATGTGGAGGCATAAGTGGGCTTGAATGCTCACCATGCTGCTCCATGTAAGTATCCCAAACCTGATTAAATTTCTGTAAATCAGATTCCAATTGCTCAGTAGAGCAATGTGCAGCCAATAGATCTAAACTATTTCGAATAAACTGACGATAATCACGGAGTAATGAAATTTCTTCAGAGTGAGAAGAAAGCTCTTCTTGTAATAGTATTTTAAATAAATGCTCAACTTTGGTACTAGCTTCAAAGATTGGTTCTACATGAGCCATGGCAGAGCTGCCACGTAATGTATGTAACGCACGTATTAAAGCATTATAACTTTCATGCTGATGTATTTCTTTTTCCAAAAACTGATCAATTGTCGCTAAGTGCTCTTCTGCTTCTTCCATAAATAAAATTAAGGTTTCAGCAAGAGTCTGTTCAGTTTCTATAGCAACTTCTGGAGTCGAAATAGTTAAAACTTCAGTTGATTCTGGTTCTAAGTCATTCGCTTCTAAACCGGTTTGAGTTTCAGCAGTAAGAATATCTGATAATAATAAAAGTTCGTCTAACGCGGGTTCTATACTTTGCTGTTGCTGTAATTGTTGTCCCAATAAAATTAGGGGCCTAAAGTCTAGGGTATGATTTTTTTTAGATTTGAAGTCATCTACTAACTTAAAGAAATAGAACTTAAATACCAACTGAACATATTGTTGGATGTTAGGAGTTAATCCGAGACTCTGATTGATTACCCGATTAAGCGTATCTTCAACAGTCCAAGCAAGCTCAGCAGAAGATTTGGCACCAATCATTCGCCCTGAACCTTTCAATGTATGAAAATGACGGCGGATTTCAGTAAGCGTAGCAACATTTTCAGATTGCATCCATTCGTGAATCAAAGATTGTAATTCAACAAAAATTTCTTCAATTTCTTCGACAAATATTTCAAGAAATTCATCGTCTTGTTGAGAGTAGCTATCTTCCGGTAGCATCATTGCTTCAGTTAAAGTTTTTAATATTTCTTTCATAGCAAAGGCTTCTTTTGCTTGTCTCCTAAATGGAGAAAAACGACAGAGTCAACACCAGAAAAATAGCTGTTTCCCCAATATTTATCTGGTGTTGTTAATACTTTTTAGAAGAATAGCGGTACTGAAACAGCTATTCTCATCCCCAATTTAATCAGGTAATTTAAAGTCCGTTACCGATTCACGTAATGACTCTGCCATGTTTGCTAGTTCAGAAACAGAGCGTGCTGTATCAAAGGTTGCAGTTGTCGTTTGTGAAGTAATTTCTTGTACGACTGTCATGGTGGTCGCAATATGGCTGGCAGATGCAGATTGAAGTTTTGCTGCATCAGAAATGCTGGCAATTAAGTTTGCCAAGTCACCCGATACTTTTTGAATTTCATCCAAGGCAATACCCGCGTCTTTTGCCAAGTTTGCACCACGCACAACTTCAGTGGTGGTTTGCTCCATCGAAATAACAGCTTCATTTGTATCTGTCTGAATTGTTTTAACCAGAGTTTCGATCTGTTTAGTTGCCGATGCAGAACGCTCTGCAAGACGCTGTACTTCGTCAGCAACTACGGCGAAACCACGACCTGCTTCACCAGCCATAGATGCTTGAATTGCTGCGTTTAATGCAAGAATGTTAGTTTGGTCGGCAATATCGTTAATGAGTGATACGATGTTACCAATTTCTTGTGAAGACTCACCCAATCGCTTAATACGTTTAGATGTTTCTTGAATCTGTTCACGGATTGTGTCCATACCTTCAATTGAACGGTTTACCACTTGTGCACCATTAGAGGCAATTTGTACCGAACGCTCAGCTACCTCAGCAGACTCAGATGCATTTGAAGATACTTGGTCAATCGATTGCGCCATTTCATTCATTGCTGTTGATGCACCAGCAATTTCTTGAGCCTGATGCTCAGACGCCTCTGCTAATTGGTTCGTAATACTCTGCGTATCTTGCGTATAGCGAGCAACTTCTTGAGAAGTTTCATGAATACGGGATACAAGGTCACGTAGTTGGTCAATCGCAAAGTTAATCGAGTCGGCAATCGCTCCCGTAAAATCCTCAGATACAGTTGCATATGAACGTAAGTCACCATCTGCAAGATCGGCGATTTCATCAAGTAAACGTAAAATCGCGTTTTGGTTACGGTCATATTCGTCTTGTAATCGAGTAACACGTTGCTTATCCATCACACTACGTAATGTGATCAATTTAAATACAGAGAAGATTAAGCCTGCTAAAGAACTGATTAGCACCGCACCTAACAATAAAGTAAGCCAGTTCTTTCTTGCTACATCAGATAAATGCCCCAAGTTATCTAACATCACATCTGATTTAGAGAAGATCTGAGAAGATGCCTGACGAACATTGACAATCTGGTTACCATTTTTTAATACCGTGGCAGCAGCAGATTTTAAGACTTTGTCATATTCAGATTTAATACTTTCTAATGATTCACGTAAAGCCGGATCTGCAATACGATCAACACCCAATTCAGCATTACCATTAAGTTCAGCATTCAAATACGTACCAAACGTATCAATGTCTACACCAAAATCGCTAGTCGATACATTACCATCAGTACCACTTAATACCGAGTTAATAGAACGTAAAATACGTTCGGCAATAAACACCTGGTTTTTAGCAATAATTACCTGACTACTTGGCAAACCTTGACGCGCCATTTGGTCAACCATCAAGTTATATTCTGCCTGAATCTCAGGAACGGTTTCGCTAATAGAGATGTTGGTGTCATATAGCTGGTTAAGGACTTTTTGATGTGCTGAAATCAAATCGATGTTTTTTGAAAGTTCAGTCCACATAACTTGAACTTTTTGATATTCATCAGTCGACTTACCGTGAATATTTTCAATCTCAAGTAAGTTTTCATTAAAGTCTTTTTGAGACTGCTGTAGCTTGGTGATTGCCTCTTGAGAGCCAGACTCAGTTGCTTCAGTTGCTTGTTTAGAAATCGTTTGAGATAACAAACGTAACTCACCGAGACTTCGAATTAATTGGTTATGACGTGGAACGTTATAGAACAGATAGGCTAGAGAAACTAATGCAAGCACAAAACATAAAAGTGCCGCATATAGGATTGGCTTGGACTTTTCACTTTCCCCAAATAAACTGGCAAACTGCTCAATTTTTGACTGGATTGTTGCAATAAAATTGACACCCGATTTTTCGGACGCAACTCGACTACTGCCTTTCTTTTTAAGCTTAAAGCCCATAGCTTTTCCCCAGAAAAATACTCTGTTTTCACAGCGTAAAAATTAGTTTATAAATTTTGTCGATGCATTCATGTAATGTGGGTTTTGCAATAAACGACTAAATAAAAAGACATGCCAATGCTGGTTATGTTGATGAAAATAACCTTGGCAATATTCTTTTAGATTTTCCTCTAAGTCTAAGCTTTGAGAAAAAAAGCTTTTTTTATTAAAGTGCTGAATCCCCAAAACCTGATCCACGACCAACCCCACATACTGGTCGCGATGGCTAATACATAATACTTTTTGAGTTGACGAAAATGGACTTCGTTGCCCCAAAATAAAATGCGCCAAATCAGACACTGAAAGTAATCTTCCTCGAATATTTGCCAATCCCTTTACCCAACTTTGGGTATTTGGAACTGGTGTATATTTTGGTGGATAGATTACTTCCGACACTTCCCCAAGTGGTGCGACGAAGTATTGCCCTCTCATTTCAAAAGCAATTCCTGACCATCGCTGTGCTTCATTTTGAACTGAAGCGTAATTCTTATTACCCCGTTTAGACAAACGAAGTAACTCGATAAATCCATTCGCTGCCATACTCGATCCTATAAAACGGGTACAAAATGCCCGTTATTTATGTTTTTATGGATGGATGAGTTAATTTAGAAATTGTTTAATTACATCAATCAATTGATTTTCTTCGATTGGCTTAATCAAATAATCGATTGCACCTTGACGCTTGCCCCATACACGGTCAGTTGCCTGATCTTTAGTACTCACAATCACAACAGGGATATGCTTAGTGTCTTCATCACGAGTAATCTGACGTGTTGCCTGAAAACCATTTACACCCGGCATTACAACATCCATCAATACAAGATCTGGTTGCTCTGCTTTTGCAAGAGTTACACCATCTGCACCATTTGATGCTTCAAGCACGTCATAACCATGTTTAGTTAGGATTTCTTTAAAACGAAAAGTTTCTGTTGGTGAATCATCTACAATGAGAATACGTGCCATTTTTTTGCCCTCAATTTATTGTTTATGAACTTACATGATTACGAATCGCGTTTAACAATTCATCTTTGCTAAAAGGTTTCGTCAAGTATTCATCTGAACCTACCACACGCCCTTTTGCCTGATCAAATAAACCATCTTTACTAGAGAGCATGATAACGGGAATGTTCTGATAATTTTGAGAGTTTTTTATCAAAGCACAAGTTTGATAACCATCTAAACGAGGCATCATGATATCGACAAAAACAATATCCGGATTTGCTTCTGCAATTTTGGACAAAGCTTCAAATCCATCCACAGCAGTAATCACTTCACAGCCTTCACGCTGTAATAAGGTTTCTGCTGTACGGCGAATGGTTTTTGAGTCATCAATCACCATTACTTTCAGATTTTGGAATGCATCTTCCATTTAATCTTCCATCCCCATAAAAATAAAATATAAATGCAATTTAACTTAAATTTGTTTTTACACATTTATACGCATTTTTAACATATCTCATGTTCTATTTTCAATGAGGCATTTTTGTCTACTTTCTCATTTATAAACAATAACTTTTAACCTCATCACACTTTAATTAAAATTATCATTTTTTTTATAATGACTATATTTTTATTCAGCTAAATAATAATTAATATAATGAAGATTAAATATTTAAAAATAAGCGACTTAGCTATCTTTTTTGGGGATTTTCAATGAATGACAGGATGAAATATGCCTTTTACAGGAACTGTTTGTCTGTATCTATAGGCATTATTTCCTTCGGATCACTCTTTTTCTTACCCTCTGGTGTTGCTATTGCCGATACGCCTAAAGCGGTTTGGTATCGTTATTATGATCAACATGGTATTGCCAATATTAGTACATCGGTCACACCCGCTCATATTCGTTATGGCTATGAAGCTCTAGATCGTAATATGCAAGTGATAAAAAGAAACCATTCTTATAATGCTGAAGCTGATTTAAATCAATCAAGTCAACGGGCATTATTGGCGCGACATAAAGAACAAGATATCAAATTAAAAAAAGCTTATAGCAATAGTAAGACAGCTTCGATTAAAAGAGATCAGGCATTAGTGTCTATAAAAAAGCAAATTAATTATCAGCAGGAACAACTTAATCAATTACAACAAGACAAAATTTTATTTAAGCGTCAGGAAATGGAGTATTTCAGAAAAGGAGAACCGATTCCTGAGCGTCATAAGGCTTTGATTGAAAACAATCTAAATAATATTAATCGGGTTAAACAAACACTTGAAACACTTTCCAAGACCTATAACCGAACCAACAATGAGTATGAAAATATTATCGATCGTTTAAAAAAGCTTGAATAACTGCAAAGGTTTATCAAGAATAGGGGCAAAATAAAATTTGAATTATAGGATGATGCTGTATGCACACGATGCATCTCACCCCTTCTACTTTTTTTAAACTGAGTATTATTAGTTTATGTTTAATTTTAGCTGCATGTAATCAGCAGGAAACAACCAAAACTACTGAATCAGCTCCTGTCAAAATTGAGCTTATTCCTCAAGACCTTATTGCAGTTAAACAAGGAGCACTTGACTCTCAAACTGCATTTACAGGAACTATTCGTGCGGTTCAACAAAGTTCCATTCAGGCGCAAGTAAGCGCAACAGCGACGAATGTCACTGCAAATGTCGGCCAACAGGTACAAAAAGGTCAAGTTCTGGTGAGATTGAATAATCAGGACAATGTTGCAAGATTAGCGCAAGCACGCGCCAACCTTGCATCAGCTCAGTCACAGGCTGAACTTGCTCGTAATTTGATGAACCGAAAACAAAGATTATTTAATCAAGGTTTTATTGCTCGTGTCGAATTTGAACAAAGTCAGGTTGACTATAAAGGCCAGCTTGAAAGTGTAAAAGCACAACAGGCCAATGTTGATATTGCTAAAAAAGCGGATCAAGACGGAATTATTACTAGTCCAATTTCAGGTGTGATTACTAAACGCCAAGTTGAACCCGGTCAAACTGTTTCAGTTGGACAAACACTATTTGAAATCGTAAATCCTGATCAACTTGAAATACAAGCCAAGTTGCCAATTGAACAGCAATCTGCGCTTAAGATCGGTAGTAACATTCAATATCAAATTCAGGGCAATTCTAAACAACTAAATGCAACGCTTACTCGCATTTCACCTGTTGCCGATCAAGACAGTCGACAAATTGAGTTTTTTGCTGCTCCTAAAGAAAAAATTGATTCGTTAAGTATTGGGGCTTTCATTAATGGAAACATTCTGCGCAATGACACTCATCAAGGCCAAACTATTCCTTTAGACAGCATTCAAAATATACAACATGACCCGTTTGTATGGGTAATACGCAATCACACCATTCAAAAAGTTAAAATTCGGGTGGTTGAACAGCGTTATGACGACAATATTGCTTTAGTCGAAGGTTTACAAAGCACAGATCTGGTCAGCCGTATTCAATTTGAAGATTCCGACATTAATAAAAAAGTGACGGTTACAACCGACAAAAATAAATAAGGTAGCAAATAGCGTATGTGGTTTACTCGAATCAGTGTGAAATACCCCGTTTTTACCATTATGATGATGCTCAGCTTAATGGTACTCGGGTTGGCCTCTTGGAAACGTATGACTGTCGAAGAGTTTCCAAATATAGATTTCCCATTCGTAGTAGTCACCACACAATATGCGGGTGCGTCACCTGAGGCTGTGGAGTCAGATATAACAAAAAAACTTGAAGATCAAATCAATACAATTTCAGGAATTAAACAGATTACTTCACGCTCAAGTGAAGGCCTTTCAATGGTGATTGCCGAGTTTAATCTTGATACTTCTTCGGCGATTGCAGCACAAGATGTTCGTGACAAAATTGCACCCGTCACAGCGCAGTTCCGTGATGAAATTGATACACCGATTGTGCAACGCTATGACCCCTCTTCTAGCCCAATCATGTCAGTTGTATTTGAATCAAACAGCATGAGTTTGGCGCAATTAAGTTCGTATGTAGATAAAAAAATTGTGCCTCAGCTTAAAACGGTTTCGGGTGTCGGTAATGTGAATTTATTGGGCGACGCTAAACGGCAAATACGAATAAAGGTTATTCCTGCACAATTGCAAAGTTACGGTATTGGTATTGATCAGGTCATTAACACCTTAAAAAATGAAAATATTGAAGTGCCTGCAGGGACCTTACAACAAAAAAACTCTGAACTGGTTGTACAGATTCAATCGAAAGTTATTCATCCCCTTGCATTTGGTGATTTGGTGATTGCCAATAAAAATGGTTCACCCATTTTTTTAAAGCAAGTAGCAACTGTTGAGGACACACAAGCTGAACTACAATCGAGTGCCTTTTATAATGGAAGAACTGCGGTCTCAGTCGATATCTTAAAAAGCTCCGATGCCAATGTAATTAAAGTCGTCGATCAGACTTATCAAACGTTAGAGAAATTAAAAGATCAAATGCCTGCGGGTTTAGATTACAAAGTCGTAGCTGATAGCTCTAAAGGTATTCGCGCTTCAATCAAAGATGTTGTTCGAACCATTATTGAAGGTGCTGCTTTAGCAGTTCTCATTGTTTTACTCTTTTTAGGCTCTTTCCGCTCTACAGTTATTACTGGTCTAACCTTACCGATTACCTTGCTCGGAACCTTAACTTTTATCTGGGCATTTGGGTTTAGCATTAACATGATGACGCTGTTAGCTTTATCACTCAGTATTGGTTTACTCATTGATGATGCAATTGTAGTTCGGGAAAATATCGTCCGACATACTGAACTTGGCAAAGACCATGTGACTGCTGCTCTTGAAGGGACAAAAGAAATTGGTTTAGCCGTACTCGCAACCACGCTTACTATTGTGGCAGTCTTTCTACCCGTAGCCTTCATGGGTGGTCTGATTGGACGCTTCTTTTATCAATTTGGTGTAACGGTCAGTACGGCTGTTTTAATTTCAATGTTTATTAGCTTTACGCTCGATCCAATGCTTTCAGCTCATTGGAAAGATCCTGTAAAGAAAAAAGATAATTGGCTACAACGTTTTTTTAACCATATTTCTAATTTGCTAGATCGGCTTACTCATGTTTATGAAAAGCTATTAAAGCTTGCTCTACGCTTCCGTTTCATTACAGTCATTGTTGCAATCGCTTCTTTATTTGCTGCATTAGGGCTATCGAAACTGATTGGAACCGAATTTGTACCTACACCAGATAAAGGTGAAGTCCGTATCCAGTTCGAGACTCCTGTAGATTCTTCTTTAGAATATACCCAAGCCAAATTACATCAGGTCGATCAAATTATTAGACAATTCCCTGATGTGGTTTCTACATATGGCGTGGTTAACAGTGAAGTAGACTCTGGTAAAAACCATGCTGGTTTAGGGGTGACCTTAAAGCCAAAACAAGAACGTAGCTCAGATCTAAATACACTCAACAATGAGTTCCGTGATCGTTTGCAAACTGTAGCGGGTATTCGAGTAACCTCTGTTGCCGCAGCACAAGACTCTGTCTCTGGCGGACAAAAGCCAATCATGATTTCTATTAAAGGATCTGACCTAAATGAACTACAAAAAATTTCAGATCGCTTTATTGCTGAAATGGAAAAAATTAAAGGCGTAGTTGATTTAGAAAGTTCATTGAAAGAACCCAAACCTACTTTGGGTGTTCATATTAATCGCGTGCTGGCAAGTGATTTGGGCTTATCTGTTTCCCAAATTGCGAATGCCATTCGACCATTAATTGCGGGCGACAATGTCACTACGTGGGAAGACCGCGACGGCGAAACTTATGATGTGAATTTACGTTTAAATGAAAATAAACGTATGCTTCCGCAAGATGTTCAAAATTTATATATCAACTCTAATAAAACCAATGCAGCTGGACAAAATATATTAGTTCCATTGAGTGCCGTCGCAACGACCGAAGAAAAACTTGGGGCTTCGCAAATTAACAGACGTGATCTTGAACGTGAGGTTCTTATTGAGGCAAATACCTCTGGTCGCCCGAGCGGAGATATTGGTCAAGACATCGACAAAATGCAAAAGGCATTTAAGTTACCTGCGGGCTATACATTCGATACTCAAGGAGCAAACGCCGATATGGCTGAATCTGCGGGATACGCATTAACAGCCATTACCCTATCGATTGTATTTATTTATATCGTGTTAGGTTCTCAGTTCAATAGCTTTATTCATCCCGCAGCAATTATGGCCTCTTTACCTTTGTCATTGATTGGTGTTTTTCTTGCCCTATTTTTGTTCCAAAGCACGCTAAATCTGTTTTCGATTATTGGTATTATCATGCTGATGGGGCTTGTCACTAAAAATGCGATTTTGCTGATCGATTTTATTAAGAAAGCGATGGATCAGGGTGTGAGTCGTTATGACGCTATTTTACAAGCTGGTAAGACCCGTTTACGTCCAATTTTGATGACCACAAGTGCTATGGTGATGGGGATGGTTCCCTTAGCTTTAGGTCTCGGCGAAGGCGGTGAGCAAAGCGCACCAATGGCTCATGCGGTTATTGGTGGTGTGATAACCTCTACTCTGTTGACTCTTGTGGTTGTACCCGTCATTTTCACTTATCTGGATGACTTGAAAAACTTTATGCTGCGTCAAACACGACGATTCATGTCATAATGCAGCGATTATCGTATAATCTGCGTTTTTATAACGCTTAACTTTTAGGACTTTTTCCATGCGCGCAAGCCGCTTTTTATTTGCAACGTTGAGAGAAACCCCAAATGATGCTGAAGTGATTTCACACCAGCTCATGTTACGTGCGGGGATGATTCGTAAATTGGCATCTGGTTTATATACATGGCTGCCGATGGGAACACGTGTGCTTAAAAAAGTAGATGCGATTGTTCGTGAAGAAATGAACCGTTCAGGCGCAATGGAAGTATTCATGCCCGTGACTCAACCCGCAAGTCTTTGGGAAGAATCAGGTCGATATGAACAATATGGCCCTGAGTTATTACGTTTTAAAGATCGTCATACGAACCCATTTGTACTTGGGCCAACGCATGAAGAAGTTATTACAGATATGGCGCGTAACGAATTAAAAAGTTATAAGCAGCTTCCTGTAAACTTCTATCAAATTCAAACCAAATTCCGTGATGAAATTCGTCCACGTTTTGGTGTAATGCGTTCACGCGAGTTCATCATGAAAGATGCTTATTCTTTCCATGCAACTCAAGAGTCATTACAAGAAACTTATGATGTGATGTACGACACTTATAGCCGTATTTTCACTCGTTTAGGTTTAGATTTCCGCCCAGTACAAGCAGATACAGGCTCTATTGGTGGTTCAGCTTCCCACGAATTCCACGTATTAGCGGCTAGTGGTGAAGATGACATCGCATTTTCAACTGAATCTGATTATGCAGCAAACGTTGAAATGGCTGAGGCTGTTTTAGTTGGTGAACGTGCAGCACCGACACAAGAATTTAAATTGGTTGAAACACCAAACCAAAAAACGATTGATGATGTTTGCCAATTCTTAAATGCTGATCCAAAGCAATCTGTTAAAGCATTATTGGTACAAGGCATTGCTGATGAAAAAGGTAATGTTCCTGTCGTTGCTCTATTTGTACGTGGCGACCACGAACTTAATGAGATTAAAGCTGAGAAACATCCTTTAGTTGCTGCACCTCTTACTTTTGCAACTGAAGAACAACTTCAAGCATTTGGTTTAACTGCTGGCTTTACAGGTCCACAAGGTTTAGTTGAAAAAGGCTTAACCGTAATTGTTGACCGTGCTGCATCGGTTCTTTCTGACTTCGTTGCTGGTGCAAATGAAGCGGACAAACATGCGGTTGGCGTAAACTGGGAACGTGATGCGCAAATTAGCGAAATTTTTGACTTACGTAATGTGGTTGAAGGCGATCCATCTCCAGATGGCAAAGGTACACTACAAATTAAACGTGGTATCGAAGTAGGTCATATTTTCCAGCTAGGTACTAAATACTCTGAAGCTTTAGGCTGTAAAGTTCTAGGTGAAGATGGCAAACCATTTACAGTAACTATGGGATGCTACGGTATTGGTGTAACGCGTGTTGTTGCAGCTGCAATTGAACAAAACTACGACGACAAAGGTATTATCTGGCCTCAAGCCATTGCACCATTTGAAATTGCAATTGTTCCAATGAATGCTCACAAATCACCACGTACTCTTGAGGCAGCAGAGTCTCTGTATGCAGAACTTCAAGCTCAAGGTTTTGATGTGTTACTTGATGATCGTAATGAACGCCCAGGCGTTAAATTCTCTGACCTTGAGTTAATGGGTATTCCACACCGTATTGTGATTGGTGAAAAAGGTCTTGATGCGGGTACATTTGAATATAAAGGCCGCCGCGATGCTGAAGCGAGCAATTTAACTAAAGAAGAGCTTTTAGCTAAGTTAGCGCGTTAATAAATACATAAATAAAAAGCAGCTTTTCGAAGCTGCTTTTTTTAACTCAATTTTTATGCCTGAACCGTTAAGTCCTTAACAGTCGTTGATGAACCATTGTTTTTAACCGACTCAATTCCTTTATCTCGTGAAGCTTCACTCGCATAAAACTGACTCGTACCAATAATCTGATGATTTGCAGCTTTCAAATTGAAATAAGGTTTCCCATTCTTTGCAGTTAAACGCTCATATCGGGCGTCATCACCACTGTTTTTCTGAATTGACTCAATACCATTTACAGCAGAGGCTTTTGCCTTATATAGCTCGCTATTTAAAATAGGCTCACCATTTCCTGCCTTTAAGATAAAGCGATATTGTCCATCACTCGCTTGTGAAATTTCGTACCATCCTGCCATAAGAACCTCATTTTTTTGTTGGTGTGGGTATGACTTTCGTTATTATTCTGGACGAAAGTTATTTGTTATTAATGACAATATAAAGGCGTAAATATCCCTTGAACAGTCCATTTTTTATACTTTTTCGTAATAAAATTATAATGATGTTAGGAATTTAAAAAGCAGAGATATAAACGTATATCTCTGCTGAAATGTAATAATAATTAACAGTTTAAGCTTTTTTTACAAATTCAGATTTAAGTTTCATCTGACCAATACCATCAATTTTGCAATCAATATTGTGGCCATCACTTGCATCTGGAACTAAACGAATCGTTTTTACCTTTGTCCCAACTTTAACGACTGAAGAAGAGCCTTTAATTTTTAAGTCTTTAATTACAGTGACGCTATCACCATCTGCCAAGACATTTCCATTTGCATCTTTAATAATTTCTTGTTCTTCAGTTGCTGATGCTTCTCCTTCTTTCCACTCATGTGAACATTCAGGACAAATCAATAAGTCGCCATCTTGGTAAGTATATTCTGATTGGCATTTTGGGCAGTTTGGCAAAGACATGAAAAAAATCTCAAAAAGTATATTATGCGAGAAATGACTCATTTTTTAAAGTTTTAAATAAGAGACTTTTACCAAAAAAAAATTTATATATTATTTTAAGTTTTTACTTAATAAATATTCCTTCAAAATAATTGCGTGATTGTTTTCAACATCTTTTGCTGAATATAAAAGTGTGACTGTATTCCTTGATGCGATTTGTTGTAGCTCTTCAACGGCGGAGTTGGTTTCAAGCTCTTTTAAATAACGCTGCTTAAATTCTTCCCAATGATCTGGTGTTGCAGCATGGAACCACTTTCTAAGTTCTGTCGAAGGTGCTATTTCTTTTAGCCACAAATCCAAATGAGCATTTTCCTTACTAATTCCCCTACTCCATAAACGGTCAACCAAAATTCGCTTTCCATCACTGGGCTCAGCAGTTTCATAAATTCTTTTAATATGTATATCCATTTCTGACACCTACTCAGCTCAATCTAAATATCATTGGCTTAATCATCACATTGATTTGCCTTCCTCTACAATCTAAATCTTTTGTGCTAAATATTGTCTCAATTTGCCATTACTGATTAATTCAGGCATATAAATTGCTTTTGAATTTTTCATTATTTTATCAAATAGTAAAAAATGAAATATTATATTTATCCGTGTTCATCTCAAAAAGATGCCCCTTATTTGATTTTCTCATCTGGGTTAGGTGGTCATGCTAGTTTTTGGAGCCCACAACTTGAATCGTTGAGTACGCATTTCAACATTGTGACTTATGACCAAGAAGGCTGTCATCAAGACAGTACTTTATTACCTTCACATTACCATATGTGTGACATGGCCAATCAAGTACTACATTTATTAGAACATCTTCAAATTCATGAATTCCATATGATCGGGCATGCTTTGGGTGGCATCATTGGAATGGAACTCGCAAAGCAACTAAAATCTAGCTCAATTACCATGCTCAGCCTGACACTGATTAATGCGTGGGATGAGCTAGATGCTCATACGCAAAAATGTTTTGATGCCCGTATCGCATTGTTAGCCTCTGCGGGTGCTGAAGCCTATGTACGTGCACAGGCATTATTTTTGTATCCTCCAGCATGGATTTCTCAGAATCATAGCCACATTAAAAGTACCGAAGATATTCAGCTCCAAGGTTTTCCGCCCAAGACAAATGTATTTGCACGACTCAAAGCATTGATGCGCTTTCAATTACAAGCAGAGCACTTACAAGCATTGCAAGACACTGCAATTCATATCGTTGCCAATCAAGATGATTTTTTAGTTCCAGCACATAAATCACAAGATCTTTTTACCAAACTTGGTCATGGTCAACTCTGCATTTTACCCTCTGGTGCCCATGCTTCCACAGTGACCGAATCTCAACAACTAAATCAAACTTTCATTCAATTTTTCCATAGCATTAGGGCCTTATCATGAAAGCAAAAACATTAAATATTTTAGATCAACTCTTTTTAGAAGCTAGAACCCACAGCACGTGGTTAGACAAAGCCGTCAGCCCCGAGCAAATTCAACAAATTTATGATCTGGTCAAAATGGCACCGACTTCTGCCAACTGTAGTCCTGCTCGTTTTGTATTTTTAACAACACCTGAAGCTAAACAAAAACTCAAGCCAGCATTGTCGTCTGGCAATGTAGAAAAGACGATGACAGCTCCTGTCACTGTTTTAGTTGCAACCGATGCAAGATTTTATGACAAACTGCCAGAACTATTTCCGTATGCTGATGCAAAATCATGGTTTACATCAAGTGAAGCCGTAGCACATGAAACTGCTTTTCGTAATAGTTCATTACAAGCTGCATATTTGATTATGGCATGTCGTAGTTTAGGTTTAGATACAGGTCCAATGTCTGGTTTTGACGCGAAACAAGTTGATGAGCTATTTTTTGCAGGCACAAATCATCATATTAATCTCATCATTAACATCGGCTATGGCGACCCTCAAAAAGTTTATACTCGCCTTCCCCGTTTAAATTTTGAAGAAGCTTGTCGGGTGGAATGAGTTAAGTCCATAACACCCTCTTCAATCTCAAAAGAGAAATACCTTAGTCCTACACGGCGACTTCAATGTCGCCTTTTTTTGTTCTGCTGTTTTATAAAATTGGATGTAATAAACACTCCAAAAGTAAAATTGATCAAATGATGCACAATGAAGCAAGTTAGTTCCTCCTTGGTGCATAATCGCATTATTTTTTACCATTTGATAAAAATTATACCAAACAATAAATTCAATACATTGATAAATATATAAATATTAAAGTTGGCACGCGCTATGCATTATTAAAAATACAAACAAATACTGAAAATTATATCGTTTATAGCTTTCAGTTCAGCTTCCTAAACTCACGATGGGGAATCAAGATGAAGATCGGCGTTTTTTGTCCAATTGGAAATAATGGCTGGCTGCTTTCAGAAAATGCACCGCAATATAAACCTACCTTTGAGTTAAACAAACAAATTGTACAACGTGCTGAACACTACGGTTTTGACTTTGCCCTTTCCATGATTAAGTTGCGTGGTTTTGGTGGAAAAACTGAGTTTTGGGACTATAACCTTGAAACATTTACCCTCATGGCAGGTCTCGCTGCTGTCACCAGTAAAATCCAAATTTATGCAACCGCTGCAACACTAGTCATGCCTCCTGCAATTGTGGCACGTATGGCATCCACCATAGATTCGATTTCCAACGGTCGCTTTGGATTAAACGTCGTGACTGGATGGCAAATGCCTGAATATTCCCAAATGGGTATGTGGCTTGGCGATGAATATTTTGCTAGGCGCTATGACTACTTATCTGAGTATGTCGAAGTTTTGCGTGAACTTTGGGCAACTGGGAAGTCAGACCTAAAAGGCGAGTTCTTCCAGATGAATGATTGTCAGGTCAAACCACAGCCTCAAGCTGATATGAAAATTATCTGTGCAGGACAGTCTGATGCTGGTTTAGCTTTTTCCGCAAAATATGCTGACTACAACTTTGTTTTCGGAAAAGGTTTAAACACACCGACAGCCTATGCCGAAATTAATGATCGCTTAAAAGCTCAAACCGACAAAACTGGACGCAATGTACAGACCTATGTGTTGTTTATGGTAATTGCTGCCGAAACAGATGAAGCTGCAATGCAGAAGTGGCAACACTATAACGACGGTGCGGACATGGAAGCTATTCGTTGGCTACAAGACCAAGGTGCAAAAGATAAAGTGTCTGGCACTGACACCAATATTCGCCACATGGCCTCTAGCGTTTCTCCCGTCAATATCAATATGGGCACCATTGTTGGCTCTTTTAAAAATGTCGCAAAAATGCTCGATCAAATTTCCGAGATTAAAGGGACAGAGGGAATTTTGTTGACCTTTGATGACTTTTTACAAGGTGTAGAAGATTTTGGTCAACGCATTCAACCGTTCATGAAATGTCGTGAAAGTATCGTTACCGAACTGGCAGAGCAAGCCGAACCAACTGTTTTGGAGAAAAGCGCATGAATGAAATGTCTAATATTGTATGTGCAGAATTCACGGCACAGATTGGTACAGGCAAAGTGTTGAAAGCCGAACCTGAACATATTCAATTAGCAGCAGAACAAACTGCGCTTATTGTGATTGATATGCAAAATGCCTACACCTCTTTAGGTGGGTATTTAGATTTAGCAGGTTTTGATGTCTCAAAGACTAAACCCGTAGTCGAAAATATTAAAAAGGCGATCAATGCTGCACATATTGCAGGGATTCAGGTCATCTATTTCCAAAATGGTTGGGATAAGAACTACGTCGAAGCTGGTGGTTTAGGCTCACCAAATTTTCATAAATCCAATGCCTTAAAAACCATGCGTAAACACCCCGAATTACAAGGTCAACTTTTATCTAAAGGCGGTTGGGACTTTGCTTTAATTGATGAGTTACAACCTCTTCCACAAGACATCATTATTGAAAAGCCACGTTATAGCGGTTTCTTTAACACGGCGCTCGACAGCATTTTACGTGCCCGTGGCATTCGTAATTTGGTGTTTGTAGGCATTGCCACCAATGTCTGTGTCGAGTCGACCTTACGTGATGGTTTCTTTTTGGAATATTTCGGTGTTGCACTTAAAGATGCTTGCTATCAAGCCGGACCTCAAGAGGCTCATGACGCAGCCCTATATAACATTAAAACTTTTTTTGGTTGGGTATCTGACACCAATAGTTTTATTGAAACCTTTAGTTCAGCATCAACATTGCTACAGCAATCTGCCTAATTCATACATTTAATTTTATCTAAAATTTTTGATTTGGAGCATCTTATGTCTAAACAAGTTGTTATTCCTGAAGGAACATCGGCACCACTTGCACCCTATGTTCCTGCAACCAAAGCAGACAATATTGTGTATGTCTCAGGCACATTGGCTTTTGATGAAAATAATAATGTGGTTTGTATTGGTGATGCTGCAGGACAAACTCGCCATATTTTAGAAACAATCAAAAAAGTGATTGAAACTGCGGGTGGCACCATGGATGACGTAACGTTCAATTCCATTTTCATTAAAGATTGGGCGGACTATACCGCAGTGAATACGGTATATGCAGAATATTTTCCGAGTGACAAACCTGCTCGCTTTTGTATCCAGTGCGGCTTGGTAAAACCCGATGCCTTAATTGAAATTGCATCGATTGCCCATGTGGGATAAACGATGTCACTGATAAAAACCTTCAGCATCATAACTGATGTGATGTTTTAGCCTCGATTCATTGTAATGATCATGCATTGGGGTTGGAGAGCAATCATGCAAAAAAGAGAAGAGAAACAGGTTTTAACTCCATCTGCTATTCAGCAGGCTCAAACATGCTCAACACACTTAGAAGTAGATCAGCATACTTTTAGACAAGGCATGGCAAATCTTGGAGCAGCAGTGAATGTCATCACGACGGATGGACCTGCGGGACAGGCTGGTTTTACAGCATCCGCAGTATGTAGCGTAACCGATACACCACCGACACTATTGGTTTGTCTCAATCGCTCAGCATCAGTTTTTAATACTTTTAAACAAAACGAGGTGCTTTGTGTCAATACTTTAGCTGCCCATCAAAGTACGCTATCTACAATATTCGGCGGAAAAACACCAATGCCAGAACGCTTTGCCCATGGGGAATGGAGCAAGCTACTCACTGGTTCTCCGATTTTGAATGAGGCCTTGGTGTCATTTGATTGTGAAATTGTACAAAGCATGAGTATCGGTAGTCATGACGTCTTGTTTTGTGCGGTCAAAGCAATGAAACACCAAAGTGGACTTAATGCACTTATGTACTTCAACCGCAGTTATTGCGAATTACAAACAGCATGCTAATGCAGATAAAAAATGAAAAAGAGGATCTGTTATGCGAACAAAAGAATCTTGGTTTCCTAAATTTAAGCCGCACACAGGTAATTTAGAAACTCCCGTACAAATTGATGAATATCTCCCTCCCGGTAAAAGTATTGTTTTGGGGTTACAACATGCTTTTGCTATGTTCGGAGCAACTGTTTTAGCTCCGTTACTCATGGGCTTTGATCCGAACCTCACCATTTTTATTACTGGTATTGGCACCATCTTGTTCTTTTTAATTACAGGTGGGCGTATGCCTAGCTATCTTGGATCAAGCTTCGCCTTTATTGGCGCAGTCGCAGCAGCAACAGGCTATGCAGGGGTCGGATCAAATCCAAATTTAGCTGTGGCGCTGGGTGGTACAATCATTTGCGGTTTGATTTATGCATGCATCGGTTTAATTGTGATGAAAACTGGAACTGCATGGATTGAAAAACTCATGCCCCCCGTGGTCACTGGTGCAATTGTCATGATTATTGGTTTAAACCTTGCACCTGTAACAATTAAAAGTGTTTCGACAAATAGCTTTGACACGTGGATGGCAGTCATTACCATTTTATGCATTAGTGCCGTTGCTGTTTTTACAAGAGGTATGATTCGCCGCCTTCTATTACTCATCGGACTCATAAGTGCTTATTTTATTTATTTTATACTCACCAATATCTTTGGGTTAGGCAAACCCATCGATTTTAATACGATCAGTCAAGCTGCATGGTTTGGCCTACCAACTTTTCACTCACCTGTTTTTAATGCCAAAGCTATTTTATTGATTGCACCTGTTGCGCTTATTTTAGTCGCTGAAAACTTGGGACATTTTAAAGCGGTTTCTGCCATGACAGAACGTAATTTATCGCCATATATGGGGCGTGCTTTTTTTGCAGATGGTATCTGTACAAGTTTATCAGCTTCTGTTGGTGGTACAGGCATGACGACTTATGCTGAAAATATTGGAGTAATGGCTGTAACTAAAGTCTATTCAACGACTATTTTTGTGGTTGCGGGACTATTTGCAATTCTACTCGGTCTATCTCCTAAATTTGGAGCAATCATTAGTACCATCCCTGTCGCTTTATTAGGCGGTGCATCCATTGTTGTCTTTGGTTTAATTACTGTGGCTGGAACAAAAATTTGGATCGATAACAAAGTTGATTTCACCAAAAATAGTACTTTAATTATTGCAGCAGTCAGCCTGATTATGGGTGCTGGTAATTTAAGCCTACATATTGGGCCATTTGACCTAGGGGGTATTGGAACTGCGACACTTGCAGCAATTGTGCTTAACCTATTACTCAACAGAACGGAAAAATCCGAAAGTCAATCTATTGAAAAATCAGTAGAACCGCTTAATTCTGTCCCACATCTCTAATTCTGGAGAAACTCCTTGATTCAAAGTGTTTCATTTATCGGTTTAGGTGCAATGGGATGGCACATGGCTTCCCATTTAACCCAAGTATGTAGCCAAGTCTATGTTTGGAATCGTACTTTTGCTAAAGCAAAGCAACATGAACAATCCTTTGGTACGCAGGCTGTAGACCTGACACAAGCTCTACAAGCAGATATTATCTTTTCATGCCTACCGACTAGCCAAGATGTAGAAAATTTAATTGCGAATTCTCAACTAAAACAAGGCTGTATTTGGGTGGATTGCACTAGCGGTGTGCCAGAGACTGCAAGAAAACTCAGCCAACAGCTCAAATTAAGTGGAGTTGATTATTTAGATGCACCAGTTTCAGGACAAACGATTGGGGCTGAACGAGGAACTCTCACGGTAATGGTCGGAGGTAACGAGTCTGCTTTTAAAAGAGCAAAACCAATCATTCAAGCATTTGCTAATTTAGTTGAATATGTTGGCGAAAGTGGTGCTGGCTTTGCAGTAAAAGCGATCAATAACACATTAATGGCAACACATCTTTGGGCGCTAGCAGAGGGGTTAAGTATCCTTAAATCTCAAGGCGTAAATTTACATTCCGCAATGAACTGCATTAACCACTCTAGTGGCAAAAGTAATGTTTCAGAACACATCATGATGCAACGCGTTTTAAACCGCAAATTTGAAAAAACTTTTGCATTAGATTTATTACAAAAGGATATTGGAATTGCACTAAATCTCGTTACTCAAAATAATTTGGAACTTCCAGCTTTTAGTCTTATTCAGCAACAGTTTAATCAGGTTTCCAAACCCGACGCACAACAAGTTGATTTTTCAGCCATAGTTAAGCTATTGGAACAACAAAACCAACTAGAGCTATGTTAAGAGTAGGTCATACGACCTACTCTTTTTTATAAGAAAAGCAGAGTAACTTTATTGATCTGGAATTTCAGCTTCAATCAATAAGGTAAGCAAAGATAGGGATTCTTGCCACCCTAAATAACAAGCTTCTACAGGAATAACTTCCGGTATTCCTTCTTGCGTAATATGCACTTCTGTACCTACCAATACGCTTTTTAATGTAATAGTAACCTGCATAGTCCCGGGTAAATTTGGGTCATCGAATTGATCGTTGTAGCGAATTAGTTCATTTGGAACTAATTCCACATATGTTCCGCCAAAAGCATGTGTTGAACCTGTTGAAAAATTGGTAAAACTCATTTTGTATGAACCACCAATATTTGCATCAAAACTATGAACTTTCGCAGTAAAACCGTGGGGCGGTAACCACTTGACTAAAGCATCTGGATCTAAAAATGCACGGTAAACTCGCTCGGCTGGTGCCTTAAACACGCGATGAAATTTCACTGTACCTGTTGCCATCATATTCTCCTTATTTTAATTTCCTTAAAATTATTGAAATTATGGCTATTAGCTTAAACCTTCCGATTTATCCGAACGTATATTTTTGGTGTTTTTTTAAACAAAAAAGCCAACTTCAGGACAAACTCAAATTACGAAAACTATGGCTGATTTTTTAGTAAAAATGGAGCAAAATAGTCAGCAATCATAAAGAAACATATTGAATTTGAGATTAATCATGAGTCTGCTCGCTTTCTCCTCATATGCTTTAAACGGTGTAGATGCACAAAAGTTTTTACAAGGCCAAGTTACTGTAGATACTGAACGTTTAGCTGAAAATACAACTCGCTATACAGCGATTTGTGATCTTAAAGGTCGTATTCATTTTGGCTTATGGCTAAAGAAGATGAATCCTGAAAGTTTTGAAATTGTAGTTACTCAAGATCAAGCTGAAGAGTTTGCCAAGCACATTAAAAAATATGGCGCCTTTTCAAAAATGACCTTAAGTGAACAAGGCGCTGTGTTCCCAAAAGTGGTGAATCATCAAACTGAGTTCACTACTGCTGAAACTGATATTTCTGAATGGCAAAAACAAGCCATTATGACTGGTCAAGCTTGGATTACACAGACAACTGAACATGAATTCCAACCACAGGAATTACGTTTACATCAACGCGAAGGCGTCAATTACGACAAGGGCTGTTACTTAGGCCAAGAAATTGTGGCGCGTCTTTGGTTTAAAGCAAAACCAAAACACTGGTTACATCTTGTGCAAGGTACAGGTGAAGCACCTGCTTCAGCAACTCAATTAAATAACGATGTTGAAGTCGTCAATAGTATTGCAAATGATGAAGGCTATCTTGCTTTAGTTATAGCTAAACCTGCTGCTCTTCAAGAGTTAGGGATTCAAGTTCTTGAGTTACCAGAAGCTTTAAGTGGCGACGTAGCAAGACCACAATAATAACTTTTATTAGTTCAAACTGCCCACTGCTAAGTTAGTGGGCTTTTTTATAGATACAAAACACTAATGATTTCATTAGATTAGAACGTCAATTTTTTAAGCTTTATATGCCATCATTAGCCCTGTTGAAATTCAAGAGAAAAAAGATGAAAACTAAACTTGCTACACTCATGTTGAGTCTGGCTATTTTCGGTTCTGCTCACGCTGATGTTAAAACACTTGAACAAAATCTTAAGACGAATTATCCCGATTTGCCTGTAAAGGGTGTTTATCAATCGCCTGTGCAAGGTATTTATGAAGTCTATACAAGCGGCCGCATTGTTTATACCAATCAAGATGCGAAGTACTTTTTTGTCGGTAATTTAGTCGACATCAAACAACAAAAAAATATGACTGAAGAACGTATTGCCGAATTGGGTAAGATTGACGTTAAAAGCTTGCCATTAAATCAGGCGATTAAATATGTAAAAGGTAAAGGTGAACGTACAATCTATGTCTTTAGTGACCCAGATTGCCCATATTGCCAGCGTCTAGAACAAAATATGGTTGGGGTTGATAACGTAACCGTATATGTGTTCCTTTATCCTCTTACTAGTTTGCATCCAAATGCTGAAAAAGTTTCAAATCAAATCTGGTGTTCAAAAAATCCGGCAGAAGCTTGGACAAACTATATGCTTAATCGCAAATTGCCGACTAATAGCAAAAGTTGCTCAAGCCCAATTCAGAAAAATATTGCTTTAGGTCAAAAATTAAATATCGATGGAACACCTACCCTGTTCTTGCAAGATGGCCAAAGACTCTCTGGTGTACCAAGTGATGCCAAGCAAATCGAAGAATTACTTCAGTCAGCAAAATAATAATATTACCCACTGCATTATATGAATGTGAGTGGGTATTTTTTCTCCACAATTTGCCCAAAGTGCAGTGCTTTATATACAAATCGGCTGTTTACTTTCAGCAATCAATATTTATGATGAGAAATTGAAACTCTTTCATGCATCAATGGATTGATGTAGCTACGAAGTAAAAGGTTAAAAAGAAATGAAGAAATTACTAATCGCAAGCCTAATCACCCTTTCAAGTGCATCAATTTTTGCAGCTGATAACACAGCGAGTGCTGCTAAAACTGATGTTTTTAAACAAGCTGAACAACTGTATGCAGCAAAAAACTACTCCGCTGCATTTCAAGAAATGCAACGCTTAGCCCAATCAGGTAACGCCCAAGCTATCTATAACTTAGGTTATATGACTCAAATGGGCCAAGGTACAGCAAAAGACTCTTCTAAAGCTCTCAAATATTATGAGGATGCTTCAAATAAAGGCTATGCCCAAGCGAGTTACACGCTTGCACAAATTTATGAGACTGGTGAATTGGGCGTTGCGAAAGATAGCAACAAATTCAGTCAATATATTCAAAAGGCATCGGCTCAAGGTTCTGATGATGCAACTGTGAAAATTGCGACAATTTTATTTGCTCAAAAAAAACCACAGTCACATCAAATTGCCCTTCAAAAATTGGCGCCTTTAATTCGAAAAGGTAACTATCCTGCTATTCAGGTCAAAGCACTCTATGACATTAGCCAAGGTGTTGAAAATAAAAATCCTTTAATGAAACGCCAAGGTATCGAAGCTTTACAGTCAATTGCACAAAAAGGCTATGCACCTGCTTCTATGGCTTTAGCAACCATGATGGCGAATGGCAATATCATTCCGCAAAACCTACCGCAGGCTAAAAAGATCTTTACTGAACTTGCCAATCAAAATGTGCCTAACGCTAAAGAATCGTTAGCTTCGGTTGATAAAATTATTGCAGAAAAGAGCAAACAGGCTGCAAATGCTCCCGCACAGCCAGCGCCTAAAAAATAGTAAGTAATTAGCCCCTTATGGGGCTTTTCTTTTACCACCACAAAGCAATAAGCCAGCTCACACCAATAAAACCAACAATTGTACTAATCATAAGTGGTGTTAACGCCTTTTCATTTAAGCCATAGGCTTGTCCAAAAATGCCGAAAGCAATCGGCATTGGTAAAGCAGCGATTAATGTTCCTGCGTAAAGCATCTCACGACTTACATTTGGAGTGATCAAAAAGAGAGAAAAAATAACAGATGGCATGAGGATAACTTTAAATATCGCTAACAAAACGCTTTCTATATTTACCGTTGTTATTCCAATACCTACTAAACTTCCGCCAATTGCAAACAAGGCCAAAGGCGAAGCAGTACGCCCAAGTAATTCTAGAGACTGATCAAGCGTCGCAGGAAGGTTAACATCTAAAAGAATGCACCCCATCCCAACCAAAATCGCGATAATGACAGGATTCTTGAGTAAGTTTAAAAATGTCTGTTTTAAAAGCGGTAAAAGATTTTGTTGTTGATGTAAACCAGCTTCGGCCAAAATGAGCATCAGCGCCACAATCAATAAATTCTCAATGATGAGTGTTAAAGAAATATAGATCGCAGCGTGATTACCTATCAACATGGTTAGAATAGCTGTTCCCATAAATCCAGTATTCGACATAGATGCCCCCATCGATATGACGGCGCTATGGGTTAAGCTATTTTTAAAATATTTTCTATAGAGAATAAAAGCAAAGAAAAATAAAATTAAAGACCCGCCACCATAAGCAAGAAAATAAGCTGGGTGCCAAATGTCTTGTAAGTTTTTATTTGCTAATGAGTGAATTAAAAAAGCTGGTAAGGAAATTTTAATTACGAATGCGCTAAGAGCCCTGATCTGTTCAGGTGTTACCAATTTGATGAGGACACAAACATAGCCCATCAATAGCAATATCAAGATAGGTAAAATAACCTGAAAAACCACTGACCGTCCTCACTTAGCGAAAGAAAAATGGGCAAAGATGACTTTGCCCAATACAATTAAAAAGAGTTAAAAAGCTGCTTTAATCCATGTGGTTGGCAACGTAAATACTGAGGCGCAATTTTAACTTCTGCCCCTAAAGCCGCTGCTGCATGCCAAGGCCATCTTGGGTCATATAACATTGCACGAGCAAGACCAATAGCATCAGCTTGCTGGTTTTCCAAAATTTGTTCAGCATGTTCTGGCTCAGTAATTAGCCCTACAGCAATGACCGGAATAGACACATGCTTTTTGACTTGTTCAGCAAATGGAACTTGGTAACCAGCCCCAATCGTAATAGATTGATGCTCGTGCAAACCACCACTAGACACATGCACATAGGCTGCGCCCAATTGCTCTAAAGCTTTTGATAAACCAACCGTAGATTCAACATCCCAGTGCTCGATACTCTCTAACCAATCGGTTGCAGACAGTCTAACACCAACAGGATAACCTTCTGGTACAGCGAGTTTAATTGCCTGAAGAACCTCAAGAGTCATACGCATACGGTTTTCTAAAGAACCGCCATATTCATCAGTACGCTGATTGGCAATTGGCGATAAGAATTGATGTAGTAAATAACCATGCGCAGCATGAACTTCAATCAACTCAAACCCAGCTTCTACAGCACGTTTTGCAGCCGCTGCAAAGTCTTGTTGAACTTGTTTAATCTCAGCAATGGTCAAAGCATGTGGTGCAGCATCATGCACTGAAAAGGTACTTTCACTTGGAGCAACCGTTTGCCAACCATGAGGCTGATCTTTTGCAATCTGACCTTTACCTAACCACGGCTTTTCAGTAGATGCTTTACGTCCTGCATGTGCTAACTGAATTCCAAATGGCATTGGTGAAAGTGTATGAACCTTAGCTAACAACGCTTTGATTTGGTCACGTTGCTGATCATTCCAAAGCCCAAGGTCAGCATAGCTAATCCGACCTTCAGGTTGTACAGCAGTCGCCTCTACAATACAAAGTCCTGCGCCAGACAATGCATAATTCGCCCATTGCTGTTCATGCCAGTAAGTAATTTCACCGTCATCTGTTGCCGAATATTGGCACATCGGAGCAATTACAATTCTATTGACCAGTTGTAGTGAACCAAAGTTAACCGTTTCAAATAATTTTGCCATTTTTAATTCCTAGAATTGCTTAATTACACGTAAACCTGCACTCCAGTTACGCCCATCCGCTGGTTCAAAGTAGCGTCCAACCGGTTGAGTTGAATCATTTACGATCACTGAACCTGCATAGTTTTTATCAAATAGGTTATCAACACGGGCAAAGCTATTCACTTTCCAGTCACCCATTACCCATGCGTAACCCACATTAGCTGAGGTTACACTGTAGCTTGGCGCTGCGTCACTGTTGGTATCATTCACGTATACTTTATCCATATACTGTACATCTACCCCGCCATATAGCCCGTGCGATGGCTGCCAAGCCAAAGAGGCGTAAGCTTGGTTTTTGGCAATTCCCGGAATGGCATTGCCCGATGAAATTTGAGCAATACTTCCTAAAGCTGGAATATCAGCATCAAAAGTTGCATCTAAATATGTATAGCTAGCAGTCGCTGTTAAATCTCGCCACAACTTTTTATTCCATCCAAACTCTAAGCCTTCACGTAAGGTTTTATCTGCATTGCGGAAGGTTGATCGGCCATTTGAGTTACCGGCAGAAACGATGTCATCTTTGGTTTTAGTCTGGAATACTGCCAAAGTAAAATCACCTAATTGGTTTTGTGATTTTAAGCCTGTTTCATAGGTATTGCTTGTGGATGCGGTTAAATCAAAATTAAAACCACTTTCTCCATCTGGACGATATGCCATTTCAGTAAAAGTTGGCGTTTCAAATCCTTTGGCATAACTCACATAGGCCATCAGTTCAGGTAAAATTTGCCAGCTTAAAGCAGCCGAAGGCAAAACTTTACTGTAATCAGTCTTACCACTATCGTCGCCATTACTTAAATAGTTATCTTTAGATTTGTAATGGACATTGCTATAGCGTACGCCTGTATCTAAACGCCACGTTGGTAAGAACTGCCATGACGCTTGTAAATAGGGATCGATATTCCACAAAGTATTATCTTCATCACGGCGCAAATTACCTTTGACACCATAAGAAGGTTGACCATTTACCAAATTAAAGTTTTCAAAACCTTTACGATCTTCATCCATCGCATCTAATGCAACACCAACACTTAGAGTAGTATTTGGAAGTAATTCTTTGCCCGTCCAACGGAAGTCAGCACCATAATAATCACGTTCAAAATCAATTACCCCGCCTGCATGATTGATGCTGGCATCTTGTGTTGATTTAGGTATAGATTGATATTGAGTGACTTGGCGATTACCTAAATATGCCATGGCATAGAGTTCATTTTTATCATTAATAGGCTTAGACCATGTCACCCCTGTTTGGGTCTGTTCAATATCTTTACGGACATTAAATTGCTTTAAAAATGGAACTTGTTGCTTTGGATTAGCATTCCACTGGTCATGCGTTAAACCCTGCGGGTCGTCTGCATGAATTTTGACATAGTTGGTTATCCAGTTGATTTTGCTACCATCATCAAGATCCCAACTGAGCTTTGCATTATTTAGTACTTTTTCTGCACCGCTATGTTCTCGGTAACCATCAGTATCGAAATACGATGAACTAATAACATAGCTTGGTTCATTCGCACCCTTTGCTCCACCTTGTAGCACGAGCCCTGCTCGGCTTTTATCGTGACTGCCTCCCGAATAGCTCAGCTCAATTGAATCTTTGCCTTGCCCTTCTTTAGTAGAAGTTAAAATTGTCCCACCCGATGAGTTTCCATAAAGTGAAGAAAAAGGTCCCGTTAGAACTTCTACATGGTCCAGACTACTTAAATCGATATTAGACGTTTGGCCTTGTCCATCCGGCATTGTTGCAGGAATCCCGTCTACATAAAGGCGAATACCACGGACACCAAAAGTAGAGCGTGCACCAAAACCACGCATAGAGAGCTGTAAATCTTGGGCATAATTTTCACGATTACGAATCTGCAAACTCGGTACACCTTTCACAACTTCGGTTAAATTTACTTGTGAAGAAGTATCAACTTGAGGTGCATCTATCCGAAAAACCGAGGCCGGTGTCTGCAAATAGGTTGTATCGGTACGGGTTGCTTCCACATGTAATGTTGGCAATACAGTTACGTCTTGTGTTAAATCTTCTGCCCAAACAAGTGGGCTAGAAATACAGCCCATACTCATCAAAATACAGTAATGCAGTCGGTCTAAGCGTAATAAGGACATGCTTATTTCCTTTATTTATATTGTAGTTATGATAACAAAAAGCGGTGTCTTGTCTGGATATTGAATTCGATCTGCATTGTTGTAAATCTGGAACACTCTTCATCAATATCTAAAAATTGATTTCCAGATTAAAATTATCGACTCAAAGATGGATGATCTTTCCAGCAATATCGTTCAGGCCAATGTTTTGCTTCTTCGGCATAATCAATTCCAATCCGTGGCGTTAGAACTACTTCTGGTTGCGTTGATGCCGCTTCAACCCATAGTCCAGATTCCTCTCCCAAGGTTTGTCCTTTTAAAGTCCGATCAATCCCTAAATAGCGTGTCAATTTGCCGGGTCCAGCTAAAAGCTTATAGTCTTTTTTAGTTGAAGCACTATTTAAAAATGCAGAACGAATCATTACCCCTTCAGGCACACCTTCTGTCTGAGTAATAAGATTGAGCATTTCATACATGCCATAAATTAAATAGACGTAAATCGTGCCACCAGGGCAATACATTACCTCTGTTCGAGCGGTGCGTTTGTCATTGTAACTATGGCAAGCTTTATCACGAACGCCCAAATAAGCTTCAGTTTCACTAATTGTACAGCGGATCACTTGGCCATCAGGTTGTCGCTTACACAATACGCAGCCGATTAAATCATAAGCTACTTCTGAGGTTTCTCGTTGAAACCAGCTTAATGGTAAAATATCTGACATAGTAATCTCTGAAATATTACATACCACACGTTATACTTGATTAATCCAGTATATCTGTTAATTCTGCGAGTTGGCATGCCTGAGTTACCCGAAGTCGAAACCACTAAAACTAGTTTATTTCCATTATTGAATCAAAAAGTTCTAAGTGTTGAAGTACGCAATCCTAGCTTACGCTGGCCTATACCAGATGATGTTCAGAAACTTGTTGGGCAACGTCTCATTGGGTTAAACCGACGTTCAAAATATATTTTGGCAGAGTTTGAACAAGATCAAATGCTTTGGCATTTAGGCATGTCAGGAAGCTTTCGTCTAACCGAGCCAAATGACGAACTGAGAAAGCATGACCATCTGATTATTCAATTTGAAGATCAGCAATTACGTTACCATGACCCTCGCCGTTTTGGTTGTATTCTTTGGCTTAATCCCGAGACTCAAGGCAAACTCATAGATACTTTAGGGCCTGAACCTTTAAGTACTGACTTTGATGCGGAATATTTAGCTTCAAAACTCAAAAATAAATCTGTCGGCATAAAAATTGCACTCATGGATAATCATGTAGTCGTCGGTGTAGGCAATATTTATGCAACTGAAAGTTTATTTAATGTTGGTATTCACCCAGCTCAGCCTGCTGGCGATTTGACTATGCAACAAATTGAAAAACTCGTTGTCGAGATTAAACGAATTTTGAAATCGGCAATTGATTTAGGTGGCTCTACATTACGAGACTACAGCAATGCAATGGGTGAAAATGGTTATTTCCAGCAAACACTTCTTGCTTACGGTCGTGCTGGAGAAATGTGTGTTAACTGTGAAACCACATTAGAAAACTTAAAACTCGGTCAGCGTGCCAGTGTATTTTGCCCACAGTGCCAACCACTTAAAAAGCTGAGAAAGCCTTAATTTTTTGGAGAAAGACAACATGCAAACAGCAATTGTCCGACATATTTTAGTCAAAGATAAAGACTTAGCTGAGCAGCTAAAAAAGAAGCTACAAAGTGGCGCTGACTTTGCCAAACTTGCCAAGCAATACTCTACCTGTAATTCGGCAAAACGTGGTGGTGAACTTGGTGAAGTCAAAAAAGGGCAATTGGTGCCTGTCATTGACAAAGTTGTTTTTACAGCTGCTGAACGTGTGTTACAAGGTCCGATCAAAAGTCAGTTTGGCTATCATCTTTTAGAAGTTAAATTCAGAATGGGTAGCTTAAGATAAGCCCCCTCACAAGTTAATTTAAATTCATAAACAATAGCCCAGTTACTCAATAAAAGAGGCCATTACCAACCTCTTTTATTTTTTAAATTTACCACCAATATTCTAGTTGCATGCCAAAATTTGACCCATGTCCTGTGTTATAAAAATCACTATCAGGATATAAACGATCTCTCAAATTCTGTTCATCCTTGTTCCAAAAAGCATAGGTGTAATACAATCGAAGTTCAGGTCTGTCGTAAAATCCTGTTCCTTTTAGTGACCAAGTTGGTGCAATAGTCAATTTTGTTAGGCTTCGATTTTGATCATTGCTATCTATCTGATCATAGCTAATTTCGGTCGATATTTTAAAATGGTCTTGTACAACATAAGCCATTCGGGAGCCTATCGAAAACCATTCACTATCATTCTGATTCTTAAATTTATCTTTTTGATATATAAATTGAGCCTGTCCATTGAAAACTTTATTTTCAGATTCCCAATCTAAAACTTCAATGAATCTTAAAGAAGAATTATCCCGGTCCAACTCAGGGTTGCCAGTATAACTTAGCCCCATACCTGCTCCTTCGCCATATTGCAAAGCAACTGTATTCTTACCATTTAAGACATCGGAAGTTATATTCTGCAATGTTAAGGCCCAACCTGTATGATCTGCATCAATAATAGATAAGCCTGTATTGAGTTTATTTGTACCATTTAGCTGAATGTCTTTTATAGTAAAGTCATGTCTATTAATATATTTTTTCTGAAATACATTATCTTTTCTAGAGAAAACATAGCTTAATGACAGATCATTAATTTTATAATTATCGATCCCGAACCCTGTTCCGCTTTGGTTCCAATAGAATAAATCAGACATATGAATATCATTTCGATTATAAAATCTTCTGCCTAACCAAAGATTTGCTCCATTTAAATAAGAAATATTTTTCCAATCTAGATAGATCTGGTTTAAGCGCGTATAGCCATCGTCACCACTAAAACTTAAACTTTGACCATACTGGTTATAAAATTGAAGCATTCCATTAATACTAATCTCAGAATTATCATTCAGTTTTAGAAGACTTTGTTTAGCAAATAGCTCTGCATATTGTTCACATTCATTTCCAAGACGGTATTTTGAAGGTGCGCCAGTGAGCTGAAAACATTCTTGTAATTCCCCGCTATCTGTAACTCCTATGCCTGTACGTACATATCCTCCAATTTCAGTAGCGAAAGTAATTTGCGATATGGCATAAAACGTAGTTCCAATAATCCAAGGAGACTTCTTCATTTAAAATTCCTTTTTAAGTGTGAGTTTTCCACACTCACTTATATTCCAAGCAAGGTTGGATAAAAGGACTAATGGTTATTAGAAAGAAAACGAAGACTATTTGATTGATTTGAAAAGGCTCAAACAAGAGCCTCTATATATTATTTTTTAAAATTAGATCTAAAAGACAAAAATTGAGTTCGTGAAGCCAGCTTTTGTATTTAAATATTTTTAGCATGAGCATTCATTTGATATGTCCAAGCTTTAACAGTTTCCCCTGATTCAAGCATTACATCTACTATAACTCGTTCATATTGAAAGCCTTCAAAATCATCAAGCATCTGCCAGTTTTCAGCAAGTTTTTCTGTGCTAAATAGATAGCCTTCTACCCACTCCGCCCGAGGATCTAACACAATTGCTTTTAAGCCTTGATCTGGTCCCCAATCTAAAATATGTATGATTCCTCTTACCGAAGCTTTGGTCCACGTCCCTCCAATCTGTTCGAGAATATGAGCATTTGCTTTATTTGGACATAATGTTCCATACACAAAAAGCTGATTCATTCATCTATCCCTTTTTCAATATTCATAGTTGGCCTGATCTGCGATCTTGCAATTTTATCAATATCTTGATTCCAATATAAAATATGAAGTAATAAAAAACGGCACTCAAGGTACCGTTTTTATTTCAAATCTTATTAAGCTTGCTTTTTCAACTCATCACGAATTTCACGTAATAATTGAATATCTTCAGGAGTTGCAGCTGGAGCTTCTGGTTCATTTTTATCACGGCGAAGTCTATTTAATAATTTCACCATTAAGAACACAACCCAAGCCAAAATAATGAAGTTAATTAAAATGGTGAGGAAATTACCATAAGTTAAGACATTAACACCTGCTTTTTGCAAAGCATCTAAAGATTGTAAATTGTTAGGGTTTGCACCTAATACTATGAATTTTTGAGAGAAATCAACACCGCCACCAGTAATCACAGTGATCAGTGGCATGATAATATCTTTTACTAAAGAGTCCACGATTTTGCCAAAAGCACCACCAATAATCACACCAATGGCTAAATCCATCATATTGCCTTTAATGGCAAATTCTTTAAATTCTTGAATAATACTCATCTAAACATCTCCAGATGTCGGGGGGCCGAAACACGTCATATTTTTCTTTTTCATTGGCATCTTATCGAATTAGATAGTACTCGCCATGATATTGATAATTTAATATTTTTATCAAAAAAAGAAAGTTATTTCACACTTTAACAACATATTCTCTTACAACAAAAATATGATTTTAAGCCCACTTTAATTTCAAATATAACGATTAAAAAAACCGCTAAATTAATTTAGCGGTTTTTTCTTTTTCATTTAAGAAAAATTATTTATCACGGTTACGTTTACGTTCATTTTCAGTCAAGTAACGCTTACGGATACGAATTGATTTAGGTGTTACTTCTACTAGCTCGTCATCTTCAATAAATTCAAGCGCTTGTTCAAGCGTATATTCAATTGCAGGTACTAAAGTTAAAGCATCATCTGTACCAGACGCACGAACGTTAGTTAATTGTTTCGCTTTAGTAGGGTTTACAACCATATCGTCTGAACGAGAGTTAATACCCACGATCATACCTTCGTAAACTTCTAACTGTGGTTTAGCGAACAAACGACCACGGTCTTGTAAACTGAACAATGCATAGCCCAAGCAAGTACCTTGAACCATAGAGATCAATACACCGTTTTGACGTTTCGCAACAGTACCTTGTTTAACAGGACCATAATGCGAGAAGCTTGAAGTCATGATCCCTGTACCAGAAGTCATGGTCAAGAATTCAGAACGGAAACCAATCAAACCACGTGAAGGTACAGTTGCTTCAATACGGATACGGCCTTTACCGTCAACTTCCATATTGGTCATCTCGCCTTTACGGTGACCCATTTGTTCCATTACAGCACCTTGATGCTGTTCTTCAACGTCAAAAGTTACGTTTTCGTAAGGCTCTTGTCTTTCACCATCAATTTCTTTGATGATTACTTGTGGACGAGATACGCCCATTTCGAAGCCTTCACGACGCATGTTTTCAATTAAAACTGAAAGATGAAGTTCACCACGGCCAGATACTTTAAAACGGTCTGGACTGTCAGTGTCTTCAACACGTAAAGCTACGTTATGAATTAATTCGCGATCAAGACGTTCACGAATATTACGTGAAGTTACGAATTTACCTTCTTTACCAGCAAACGGAGAGTTGTTTACTTGGAAAGTCATAGATACTGTAGGTTCATCTACAGATAAAGCTGGTAATGCTTCAACATTTTTCGGATCACAAATCGTGTCAGAAATGTTAAGTGCGTCGATACCAGTAATACATACGATATCACCAGCAGATGCTGATTCAACATCGATACGCTCTAAACCATGGTAACCCATGATTTTTAAGATACGACCGTTACGTGTATTGCCTTCTTTATCAATTACAGTAACAGGAGTATTTAATTTTACTGAACCACGTTGAATACGACCAACACCGATAACACCTACGAAGCTGTTATAGTCAAGTGATGAAATCTGCATTTGGAATGGACCATCAACGTCAACTGCTGGTGGTTCAACGATGTCTACAATCGTTTCGAACAACGGTGTCATATCATCCGCTAATTCTTCTGGAGCAGGACCCGCTACACCACGTAAACCTGATGCATAAACGATTGGGAAATCTAATTGCTCATCAGTTGCGCCAAGGTTATCAAATAAATCAAATACTTGATCAATAACCCAATCTGGACGCGCACTTGGTTTGTCAACTTTGTTGATAATAACAATTGGTTTTAAACCACGAGCAAAGGCTTTTTGTGTCACAAAGCGAGTTTGTGGCATTGGGCCTTCTTGAGAGTCAACTAAAAGTAATACGCAGTCAACCATCGACATAACACGTTCTACTTCACCACCGAAGTCGGCGTGTCCCGGGGTATCCACGATGTTGATACGGTAAGTTGTATCAGTACGTTTATCTAACCAAGTAATAGAAGTGTTCTTTGCAAGAATGGTAATACCACGTTCACTTTCAAGCGCATTTGAGTCCATGACACGCTCAATCTCGCCTGCTCGTTCACCGAGAGCACCAGATTGCTGAAGTAGTTTATCGACAAGTGTGGTTTTCCCGTGGTCGACGTGCGCAATAATTGCGATATTACGGAGATTTTTGATATCTGACATGAAAATTCGAAACGCCTGAAATTTGAGGGCAAATTATACAGAAAAACACTACTCTTGAGTAGTGACAGTTTATTGACATTGACAAAAAAATTTTCCAATAGCCTGTAATTCGTTTTGTAAAGATAGGTATCTCGATTAGAATAGCGCCAATTTGCAAAATTGCGGCGGACCTACACCCATGTCCAATCAACACTCTCAAGACCATCTTGACCTTGTTTATGGCTTAGATGATCGACCAAAACCTTTGATCGCTTTTTTAGCAGCTTTCCAGCATTTGCTTGCGATTATTGTACCAATTGTTACACCAGGGCTTTTAATTTGTTTAGCTTTAGGCGTATCACGCACCGAAACCAACATGATTTTATCTATGTCTTTGGTGATTTCGGGTATTGCTACATTTCTTCAATGTAAAAAAGTCGGCCCGTTTGGTGCAGGTCTTCTGATTGTACAAGGCACAAGCTTTAACTTTATTGGTCCAATTATTGGTATTGGTAGTGCGATGGTTGCCGCAGGAACTCCTGTAAACCAAGTTATGGCTGCAATTTTTGGTGTAGTCATTGCTGGTTCCTTTATTGAAATGGGTGTTTCGCAAATTCTTCCATGGGTAAAAAGATTAATTACTCCCTTGGTGACTGGTATTGTTGTTCTATTAATTGGCTTAACGCTTATTAAGGAAGGCTTGATTAGTATGGGTGGTGGCTACCAAGCCATGCAAGACCATACTTTTGCAAGTGCAGACAACCTTATTATGTCATGTACCGTACTTGCTATTATTATTGTGCTAAACCGCATTCGGGTGATTTGGATTAAAAGTTCAGCCATTTTAATTGCTTTAGTGATTGGTTACATTCTTGCAGGATTTATGGGTTACCTAGATTTCTCAGGTATTAAAGATGCGCCTCTTGTACAGATTCCAACACCGATGCACTTTGGTTTAAGCTTTTCTTGGGGCTTATTCATTCCAATGGCATTCATTTATTTGGTGACCTCTTTAGAAGCGATTGGTGACGTGACTGCAACCAGTAAACTTTCAAACCAACCCGTTAATGGTCCTGAATGGATGAAACGCATTAAAGGCGGTGTTTTAGTAAATGGTGCAAACTCTTTACTCGCAGGCTTATTTAATACTTTCCCTAGCTCTGTATTTGCTCAAAATAATGGTGTAATCCAACTTACTGGGGTTGCAAGTCGTTATGTAGGTATCTGGATTGCTGCTTTACTTATTTTATTGGGCTTATTTCCAGCAGTAGCTGGTGTAATACAAGCCGTACCACAGGCGGTCTTAGGTGGAGCAGTTATGGTAATGTTCGGTGCCGTAGCTGCATCAGGTATTAATATTCTCTCATCTATTCACCTTGATCGCCGAGCACTTTTAATTATCGCAATTTCACTTGCACTAGGTTTGGGTGTTGCTCAAGTTCCTCAAATTTTGGAACACCTACCAGAATTATTTAAAAATATTTTTAGCTCTGGCGTAGCGACAGGTGGTATAGCAGCATTAATTTTAAATGTTGTACTTCCTGAAACACACAAATAACTATTTTTTAATTTTGATTACTGCCCAGTTTCCACTGGGCATTCTTCTTCATGAGAGATGTACATGGATCCTAGAAGTGAAGTGATATTAAGACAACAAGACTATTTAAAAGGTAGAATCTTGTTCATTAATGCACCGAATGATGCCTTAGTTAGTCAATTACCAGCGGATATTGATGCTTCAGTCTGGACATGGAACCATACTGACTATCAGAGCTTTATAAATAGTGGAACAAATGCACATTTCTCAGTTGAGTTTCCATTACAAGAATTCGATCAAGCCGTCATTTTTGTTCCCAAATCTAAAGAACTATTAAATTACATATTGCATGTCGTAATGAGCAATCTTAAAACTGCTCAGTCTGTTTTTTTAGTAGGTGAAAAAAAAGGTGGTGTTGAACGCGCTGCCAAACAACTACAAAGCTTCGGCAAAGTACTTAAACTCGATAGTGCACGCCACTGTCAGCTATGGCACTTAAAGATTGAAAAAACAGAACAAATTAAACCTCTCGAAAGTTGGCTTAAAAATTACACTGTTCATGTTAATGAACAAGAACTTACGATTTGTGCCCTTCCCGGTGTATTTAGCCAAAATCATCTAGATGTCGGAACTGCTGTTTTACTCCCTTATCTTAATCAGGTGAAATCAGGTAGAATTGCCGACTTCGGGTGTGGTGCTGGAATTATCAGTTGCTATTTGGCAAAAATAAATTCAAGTAATATTATTCATGCCCTAGATATTGATGCTTTCGCTTTACGGTCAACGGAAATGACTTTTAGTCGAAATGGAATAGGTTCAGACCAGTTGAGATTGCAGCCTGTTACAGGAATTGCAGACGCTCCAACAGAACTCGATGCCATTGTCAGTAATCCCCCTTTTCATCAGGGTATTCATACCAACTATGATGCAAGTGAAGGACTCTGCCAGAACGCTAAAAAACATTTAAAGGCATCAGGTGAGCTATGGATTGTAGCAAACCGTTTTTTAAACTATCCGATCTTAATTGAGAAGCACTTTGGTCAGTGCCAGATTAAAACTGATCATCAAGGCTTTAAGGTGTTATATGCCTGTGCATAACAAACTATGTAAGGAATCTCCATGAGCGAAACACATGCTCCTGAAAAACTCCAGCGTAAGCTTGGGGCTCGTCATCTGAATATGATCGCCATTGGTGGTTCCATTGGTACAGGCCTCTTCCTTGCTTCTGGATCAACCATTGCAAACGCTGGCCCTGGTGGAGCGCTACTCGCCTATTCACTCATTGGCATTATGATTTACTTCTTAATGACCAGCTTAGGTGAGCTTGCAACTCACACACCAACATCCGGTGCCTTTTTTACTTACGGCAGTCGTTATGTCGAAGAAGGCTTTGGTTTCGCTCTAGGCTGGAACTATTGGTATAACTGGGCAATTACGGTTGCATTCGAACTTGTTGCGGTTCAGTTTATTATGAAGTTCTGGTTCCCTGATATTCCAGGGTTCTATTGGAGTGCCCTGTTCCTTATTGTTATCTTTC
Source organism: Acinetobacter sp. TG2027 (assembly GCF_000302435.1). Taxonomy (NCBI): domain Bacteria; kingdom Pseudomonadati; phylum Pseudomonadota; class Gammaproteobacteria; order Moraxellales; family Moraxellaceae; genus Acinetobacter; species Acinetobacter sp. TG2027. Next base: position 174,364 of record NZ_AMJN01000008.1, read on the forward strand.
TGATCAATGCCATGACAGTAAAGGGATTTGGGGAAAGCGAATTCTGGTTTTCGATGGTAAAAGTAATTGCGATTGTTGCATTTATTATTATTGGCTTAGCCATGATCATCAAGATTATGCTAACTCCAGGTGTTGCAACTTTCGGAAACTGGACCTACAAAGAGGCACCTTTTGTAGGCGGTTTACAAGCCATGATTGGTGTAGCAATGATTGCTGGATTCTCTTTCCAAGGAACTGAAATGGTTGGAGTTGCTGCTGGCGAATCAAAAGATCCAAAGAAGACAATTCCACTTGCAATCAAACAGATTTTCTGGCGAATCTTATTATTTTATATCCTATGTATTTTCATTATCGGCACTCTAATTGCCTATGATGACCCGAATTTATTGCAAGCAGCAGCCACTGAAGATATCGCGCTTTCTCCGTTTACATTGCTTTATGAAAGAGTAGGTTTTGCTTTCGCTGCGAGTTTAATGAATGCTGTCATTCTTACTGCTATTTTATCAGCAGGTAACTCAGGCATGTATTCCTCAACTCGTATGTTGTTTAAAATGGCTCAAGAAGGCCGTGCACCAAAGTGGTTTGCAAAACTCGATGGTCGTGGCGTTCCAATGAACGCGCTATACGCAACGACATTTATTGCTGCATTCTGTTTTTTAACGACATTTATTGGTGAAAAACAAGTATTTAACTGGCTACTCAATATGTCGGGTATGTGCGGTTTTATTGTTTGGTTAGGAATTGCGATTTCACATTATCGTTTCCGTAAAGGATACATTGCTCAAGGCTATAAATTAGAAGATTTAGCATATCGTGCCAAATTTTTCCCATTTGCACCTTGGTTTGCATTTATTCTCTGTTCAATCATTATCTTAGGACAGAACTACCAAGCCATTTTAGGTGGAAAAATTGATTGGTTAGGCTTACTTTCAACTTATATTAGCTTGCCACTGTTCTTGATCATTTGGTTAGGTTATAAGTGGAAAAATAAAACCAAATTGATCTCTTACGATCAAATGAATGTGAAGCCTGAGCAAGACTAAGAATCGGTAATTAAAAGTTAATCAAAGATCAAAAACTTGATCTTTGATTAAAAAAGCGTAAAATGCCGTTCAGATTTTCAACGGCACTTTTAAATAAGGAGGACATCATGCCATTAGTACAAGGTAAAACAGATTAAATTATTTGGCACGATGTCAGCTCACGGACAAGTGTACAAATTCACACCACTTGTCCGAATGCTTAAATTTAGAACCTAGCATTCGCTAGGTTTTTTTATGCCTGCTCGGACAAAAATAAGAGAAAAATTATGGGCATACAAAAAATATTAAACAAGGAGGCACTCTATGGTGTCCCTGTTAAAATTTTCACTCAAGACATAGATAGTGAAAGCATCGAACAACTCAAGAAAATGGCACAGCTGCAATTCATCTATTCTCATATTGCAGTTATGCCTGATGTGCATGTGGGCAAAGGTGCCACTGTAGGTAGTGTTATTCCTACTAAACACGCCATTATTCCTGCTGCTGTAGGAGTTGACATTGGATGTGGAATGAATGCAATTCGCTTGAGTTTAAAGGCTTCACAATTACCTGATAACTTAAGCCGTTTGCGTGATGCGATCGAACGTAAAGTACCGGTTGGCTTTGCTTTGCATAAACAAGTCAAAGCGAAAGCTTCTAGCATTATTCCACTTGAAAAACGCTTAGAACCAATTATCAAGAAGCATCCTGGTCTTGTCCGAATGCTTCGGCAATTTGATGCAACATGGCAAAAACAACTTGGGACCTTGGGTGGTGGTAACCACTTTATAGAGTTATGTATTGATGAGAATCAAGATGTATGGGTAATGCTACACTCAGGTAGCAGAGGGCTTGGCAATGTTATTGGCACTTATTTTATTGAGTTAGCCAAAAAAGAAGCTCAGCATCGCTTTGGCCATGTACCAGATAAAGACTTAAGTTATTTTGCTGAAGGCTCAAAAAGTTTTGATGATTATGTAGAAGCTGTAGAGTGGGCACAAGAATATGCTTTTGAAAATCGCAAAGAGATGATGCGATTAATTTTAGAAGCGATCCGCCCTCTTCTACCTTCTTTTCAAATGACAAAAGAAGCGATTAATTGTCATCATAATTATGTAAGCCGTGAAACACATTTTGACGAAAATCTATTGATTACCCGAAAAGGTGCAATTAGAGCAGGCTTAGATGAGCTAGGTATTATTCCAGGTTCAATGGGCGCACGATCTTATATTGTTAAAGGCAAAGCAAATCCTGAATCATTTTGTTCTTGTTCTCATGGCGCTGGTCGCAAGATGAGCAGAAGTAAAGCAAAAGTTCTTTTTAATCAGCAAGATCTTATTGAACAAACCCAAGGTATTGAATGCCGTAAAGACAGTGGCGTTGTCGATGAAATTCCAAGCGCTTATAAAGACATTGATGAAGTCATGGCGAATCAGTCAGATCTCATTGAAGTCGTTCATACTCTAAAACAAGTTTTATGTATTAAAGGTTAAAGCATGAAAATTAAAGAAATGCCAAAGATCAAAGTCCGTAATCAAGTAGCTCTATCCCCTTTACTTCACAAAGGTGGTATGCACGAAACGGAAAAACCTCGTGCTCAACATCGCAGAGATAGACAAGACACTAAACAGCAATTGAGAAAAGGTAATTGGTAACTAATTTAAACCAAGATCGAAAGCCATTATTAAGGAGACACAGAAATGACTAAATATTTTAAAAATCGCCATAAAAAAAGCGACTCTTACGAGTCGCTTTTTTACTGTTCAAGAACTCAAATTATTGAGCTTGTTGACCAGGTTGAACTACCACAGTACGGCTACCAGTGATTGTCGCGAATACACGACGGTTCATAGCACGACCTTCTTTAGTCTTGTTGTCAGCAATCGGTTGATCCCAAGCGAAACCTTGAGTAGACAAACGAGATGCATCAACGTTGTATTCGTTTACAAGAGCTGATTTAACAGAGTTAGCACGAGCTAAAGATAAACGTTCGTTCAACTTACGTGGACCAGTGTTATCTGTGTGACCTTCGATACGTGCAGTAGCGTTAGGGTATTCAGTTAACTTCTCAGCAACTTTAGCGATTTCTGGCTTGTATTGGTCTTTGATGTTTGATTTGTTAGTATCAAAGAACACACGAAGTTCCATGTTAAGGTCTTCAGTTAACTCTTGTGGTTGTGGAGCAACTGGAGTTGGTTCAACTGGAGCAACTTCTACTACAGGAGCAGCAGGCTTCAAGTGACCACCAAGAACTACGTTTAAACCAGCAAGAGCTGTATAACGCCAGTATTTTTCGTCAAAATCATAAGTACCACGAGCTTCTGTACGAAGTGATAGTGCGTCGTTCAAACGGTAGAAAGCACCAACACCGGCATTACCGATAGTGTCTTTCTTGTCTTCATAGATACCATCAAACTCAGTTTTAGTTTGACCTGCACCTAATAATACATACGGCTTGAATTTGCTGTCGTAGTTCTTAGTGATTAAGTCTGAAGTTGCGTAGAAGTTACCAGCAATAGTTTTTTGCTTATATTCAGAACCAGCTACGCCAGTACCTTCAAGATCGCCTTTAACTTGGTTATATTCAGCTTCAAAACCTAACCAAGGAGTTAACTCAACACCTAGTGCAGCACCAACGAATAAATCATCTTGTAATTCAGCATGACTTGTTAATTTATCGTTGTTGTGGTCACTATCCTGCCAAGTATAACCTACTAGTAAAGGAGTAACAGTTACGCCCGCATTAGCAGCAGCTAATGGAGCAGCGACAAGCATAGCAAGTGCAATACGACTCAATTTCATGGATATCCTCCAGAGATAACAATTGTTGTTCAAGCTCAGCCTAAATTTATTGGCCCCTGAGATATTTTCACCCCAGTATTATTTTTAAGCTATTCACATTTGAATCATACAAACACTTGATAGACTTTCCAAGTGCTTGATAATTTTAATCAAGTAAATTATTGACAAAATTACTTACAATTTCCGTTGTAATTCGGTAATTTTTCACTCAACTAGCAAATATGGACAACTTCTTTCTTTCGCTTACGGTGATTTTACCAGTATTCTAGCATCCTGATAACCTTTATTTAATTTTGTGTTTCCTCACTATAAAAATCATTATAAATCATTGATAGAAAGCATAAAATCAAAATATTTCTTTATATATTAAGGAATTTTAATGTTTAAATCTCCCGGTTTCACGTTGTTGGAACTCACTATAACGCTCGCAATTCTTATGATTATGGCCACTATAGCGCTTCCTTTATATCATCAATTTATGGCTTCTGTAGAATTAAAAAATTCGTCTCGACTACTCACAATTCATATACAAAAAGCCAAATACGACGCAATTCTACGACATAAGAGTGTCGTACTTTGCCCAAGTGTTGATTTGTCTACATGTAATAGTAACTGGGATACAAGTCTTATAAGCTTTGTAGACACGAATCAGAATCTACAAAGAGAAAACAATGAAGAAGTATTAACCAATGTTGAACTTGCTCATCGCTACGGTTCTTTAAAATTTCAAAAGTTTGGAAAAAAACTAAATAGTATTGTATTTCAGGGCGACACAGGACTCCCACGCGAATCTAACGGCACTTTTACTTACTGTTCTTATAACCAGCTTAAAAACTTTAAATTAATTCTCAGCAAAATGGGACACACCCGTTTAGAAGACCTTAAAAATTGTTAGAACTCTACAGTCTAATGCAGAAGATATCTCTCTTTGATTTTTGCAATATACTGCCTAGGTTTTAAACATTTCTTATTTTGAGATTAAGAACAATCGGAGATTACAACAATGACTGACATCGTAATTGTAAATGGTGCTCGTACTGCCATGGGTGGTTTTCAAGGATCACTATCAGTACTTACAGCGCCTGAATTAGGTGCTGTAACGATTAAAGAAGCAATCGCACGAGCAGGTTTACAGCCTACTGATGTCGAAGAAGTCATTATGGGTTGTGTACTGCCTGCTGGCCTAAAGCAAGGTCCAGCACGTCAAGCGATGCGTAAAGCTGGCTTACCAGACTCTACAGGTGCAGTAACGATTAACAAGCTTTGTGGTTCTGGCATGAAAGCTGTTATGCAAGCCGCTGATATGATTAAAGCAGGTAGTGCTGAAGTTGTTGTTGCTGGCGGTATGGAGTCTATGACAAATGCACCTTATGTTTTACCAAAAGCACGAGCTGGCTATCGCATGGGCCATGGTGAAATTAAAGATCATATGTTCTTTGATGGGCTTGAAGATGCTGAAACTGGGCGTTTAATGGGTTCATTTGCTCAAGATATGGCCAATACTCGTGGCTATACACGTGAGCAAATGGATGACTTTGCGATTCGCTCTTTGAAACGTGCTCAAACAGCAATTACTGAAGGTTATTTCAAAGACGAAATCGTTCCAGTTACTGTACCTAGTCGTAAAGGTGATGTCGTTGTTGATCAGGATGAACAACCTTTAAATGCCAAGATTGACAAGATTCCTTCACTCAAACCAGCTTTTGCAAAAGACGGTACGATTACCGCCGCAAATGCAAGTTCTATTTCGGATGGTGCGTCTGCATTAGTATTAACTTCAAGTGAAGTTGCAGCACAGCGCGGTTTACAACCGCTTGCAAAAATTATCGCGACAGCGTCAAACTCTCAGCATCCTTCAGAATTTACGATCGCTCCAGTTGGTGCTATTGAAAAAGTTCTTAAAAAAGCGGGATGGAATGCGCAAGACGTCGATCTTTGGGAAATTAACGAAGCGTTTGCTATGGTTACCATGTGCCCAATTGATGATTTCAAACTTGATGCAGAGAAAGTAAATATCAATGGTGGTGCTTGTGCACTAGGTCACCCTGTAGGTTCTACGGGTTCTCGTATTATTCTTACCCTTATTCATGCACTCAAACGTACTGGCGGTAAAAAAGGTATTGCTGCACTCTGTATTGGTGGTGGTGAGGCAACAGCAGTTGCAATTGAACTCATTTAATCCAAATTCATTATTTTAAAATCCCACTTCGGTGGGATTTTTTATGAAAAAACTACAAAAAATGACCCACAAAATCACTTTTAAGTTTTAACTTATTCCTTTAAACGAAAACAACAATGGACAATAACAATGCAACTCAATCACTATCTCAATTTCCAAGGTCAAGCAGAACAAGCCTTTAACTTTTATAAATCAGTATTTGGCGGTGAATTCGGTATGTTAAGCCGTTATGGTGATATGCCAGCGCCTGAAGGTGTGACGTTATCGGAAGCCGACAAAAATCTGGTTCTACATGTTTCTTTACCGATTAATGAGTACACTGTGCTTATGGCCTCAGATACAAATGATCAGTTTTGTGCCCCTAACAGCGTTTTTACCCAAGGAAATAATCACTACATCTCGATCAACCTTGAAAAAGATGAGCAAGAAAAAGCAAAACAACTTTTTGATGCTTTATCTGTTAATGGTCAAATTGAAATGCCTTTAGAAAAAACGTTCTGGGGCGCATTGTACGGCGCTTTTACCGATCAGTTCGGTATAAAGTGGATGGTTAACTGCCAGCTCGATACCTAATATTTTCAATATTTAGCCCTTATAGAGATACTTAATATTTCTATAAGGGCTTTAAACATCGATATTGGAATATTGTGCAATAATCATTAAACCTACAGTAATAAAACCAATTCCCACCCATCCTGCCACATCAATATTCTGACCAAGAAAAATCTTTGCCAAAAAAGCTGTTGCTAATACACCTATCCCAGACCAAAGCACATATAAGATTCCAGCTTGCATATATTTCAAAGCAATAGCAGCGCATGCAAAAGAAATAATATACAAAACCAGAGCAATACCCTGAGCTGTTTTATTGACTAAGCCATTCCCCTTAGCAGAATAAAATGTTGAGAGTACATCTGTCGCAATAGCAAAAAGTAGCCACCAAGCACCAGGATTTATTTTTGAAATTAAACCAAACATTGTTGTTCTTCAGTTGAGTCATTTAAAAATTATTCATAAAAAAAGCTGAACCTGAGTTCAGCCTTTATATTTAAAAACTATTTAAGCGCCAGTTTGATAACTTGCTTGCGGTACGGCTGTTGAGGCTTGGTATGGGTTGGTAAAGTCTTGCAAACCAGCTGCCGCTTCTTGCACATCTTTACCTTCTTTAATCACAAAACTATCAAAACCTGAACGTTTTAAATAGTTTAAGACATCCTTAAACACATCACCAGTTGCACGCAACTCACCTTGAAAACCTTGACGACGTAGTAGTGCAGCGAATGAATAACCACGACCATCACCAAAACCCGCAAACTCAATGAAGATTGCATCAAGTTCATTTAATGGAAATGTGTGCTCTTCAGGTGAATCATTTACAGTCACATACAAAGCTTTTTTGCCTTGAACGTTAGCTAATTGATCGAGTTGAGCTGTTGTTACAACAACATCACCTTGGGGAATAACACCATCTTCAGCAATGATTTGATAAGTATTATCTGTAATCGTGCCATCTTTATAAAGCACTGGTAGAGCTGTATTAAGCATATGCACGCTCCTTAAATGGTTGAATTCCTACACGGCGATATGTATCAACAAAACGCTCACCTTCAGTACGTAGATCAAGATAAGTATTCAATACTTCTTCAATGACATCTGGCACTGCATCTGCTGCAAATGATGGGCCTAAGATGTCACCGATTGATGCATCATGGTCTGAATTACCACCTAATGTAATTTGATAGAACTCAGCGCCTTTCTTATCTACACCTAAAATACCGATGTTACCTACGTGGTGGTGACCACAAGCATTCATACAACCAGAAATATTTAGATCTAAATGACCAAGATCATAAACTTTGTCTAAGTCATCAAAACGACGTGTAATCGCTTCAGCAATTGGAATTGATTTCGCATTTGCAAGTGAACAGAAATCACCGCCTGGGCAACTAATGATATCGGTAATAAAGCCGATATGTGCACGCGCCATATTTTGTTGTTCAAGCGCTTGCCATACATCAAACAAATCTTTTTGAGGTACATCTGCCAAAGCAATGTTTTGTTCGTGAGTCGTGCGAAGTTCACCGAAAGTGTATTTATCAGCAAGGTCTGCAATAAAATTCATTTCTTCAGTAGTCATATCACCTGGTGCAATACCTGCGCGTTTTAGAGAAATCGTAACAATACGATAGCCCTTCACTTTATGCGCATGCGTGTTGATATTGAACCACTGTTTGAATTTTGGATGCTCAGCAAACAATGCTGTGAAGTCTTCATCTGCCAAATCTTGGTAAGCAAATGGAGTGAACTCTTCATCCAGTTTTTTCAAGATTTCTGGCTGAATCTTTAATGCTTCACGTGTATGTTCAAATTCAGCTTCAACTTTTTGTGCAAACACTTCAGGAGTTAATGCCTTAACTAGAATTTTGATACGCGCTTTATATTTGTTATCACGACGACCATGCAAGTTATAAACACGTAAAACCGCTTCTAAATAAGCAATTAAATCTTCACGTGGTAAAAACTCACGAATCACACTACCGATGATTGGGGTACGGCCTAAACCACCACCAGCCATAATTTTATAGCCGATCTCGCCTGCTTCATTACGCACGATATAAACACCAATATCGTGGAATGCAGTTGCCGCACGATCTTTTTCTTCAAGTGCAGAAACAGCAATTTTGAACTTACGTGGCAAGAATGCAAATTCTGGGTGGAATGTACTCCACTGACGAATCAACTCACATGTTGGACGTGGGTCTGCAATTTCACCAGCAACCACACCTGCATATTGGTCAGTTGTCGTGTTACGAATACAGTTACCACTGGTTTGAATGGCATGCATTTGTACAGTTGCAAGTTCAGCCAAAATATCTGGCACATCTTCAAGCGCAGGCCAGTTCAACTGGATGTTCTGACGTGTAGATACATGTGCATAACCACGGTCATAAGCAGTTGAAACTTCAGCAACTTTACGTAATTGTTTAGAATTCATTAAGCCATACGGCACAGCTATACGCAGCATAGGCGCATAACGTTGCACATATAAACCATTTTGCAAACGTAATGGACGATATTCGTCTTCAGAAAGTTTGCCAGCTAAATAGCGTTCTGTTTGATCACGGAACTGAGCAACTCGTTCATTAACCAGCTGCTGGTCGAAATCGGTATATAAATACATGGCGTATGGCTAGTAGATTCATTATTAAGGCGGATAGCATAGCGAGCTTTTATTCATCAATAAAATGCTTTTTTTGCATATTTAATAACGGTTTTATTGATAAGCTTTAATATAAATCGACATAAAAAAAGCCCGGATAAATCCAGGCCCTTTCTATAAAAGCTTTTTATTTGTTATCTGGTAAGGCATAAGCCACTAAATAGTCGCCCATTTTCGTACCAAATGAACCATGACCACCAGCCATGATCACAACATATTGCTTACCATTGATTTCATAAGTCATTGGTGTTGCTTGTCCACCTGCTGGTAAACGCGCTTCCCAAAGTTTCTTACCGTTAGTAACGTTAAACGCACGTAAGTAGTTATCTTGAGTTGCACCAACAAACATGACATTACCGGCAGTAGAAATTGAACCACCTAAACCAGGCACACCAATTTTCACAGCTGGTAACTGGAACAAGTTCGGCAAGCTGTCACGAATTGTACCAATACGTTTTTTCCATACCACTTCATGAGTTTTCAAATCAACGCCAGCTACATAGCCCCAAGCCGGTTGTTTACAAGGTAAACCAAGCGGAGATAAGAATGCGCTAATTTCAACACCATACGGTACGCCGTACATCGGTTGTACGCCCTGCTCAGTTCCCGCACCTTTTGCAGTTTGTGCACGGTTTGGATCAGCAGGAATTAAACGACTGACGAATGGCAGACCAATCGGGTTCATTACAGCAACCTGACGATCAGGGTTAACTGACATACCGCCCCATTCAAACACACCTAAGTTACCAGGGAAAACTAAAGTACCGTTTTCAGATGGTGGCGTATAAATACCATCGTAATTTAGACGTTTGAAAGATACACGACACATGAGCTGATCAAGCATAGTGGCACCCCACATGTCTTTATCAGTCAATTTATCTTGTGGCGCCAAGTTCAAGTCAGAGAATGGCTGAGTTTTTGAATAGAACTCACCTTTAGTTTGTGGTCCACGTTTAACTGTTTGTGGAACTGGTTTCTCAGTTACAGGGACAATCGGTTGACCATTACGGCGATCAAGCACAAAGGCATTACCTGTTTTCGTCAATACATAGATTGCAGGAACAGTTTGGCCAGCTTTGTTTTTGATATCAGCTAAAGATGGTTGAGATGGTACGTCCATATCCCATAAATCGTGATGGGTTGTCTGGAAGTTCCACACTAATTTACCAGTAGAAGCATTAATCGCTAACATTGAGTTTGCATAACGCTCTTTCAGCTCGGTACGGTCACCACCCCAGATATCTGGTGTACCTACACCTGTTGGTACATAAACGATATCAAGTTTGGCATCGTATGCTAAAGGTGCCCACGCATTTGGTGAGTTGTGAACAAAAGTAGTACCTTCGCCCGGCATTGCATTTGGATCTGCTGCGCCAGTATCAAATACCCAAAGAAGTTTACCAGTGTTAACGTCGTATCCACGAATGACACCAGATGGCTCTTTATTGGAGTAGTTATCTGTTACAGAACCAGCAATCACAACAGTTGAACCAGTCACGATACCAGGAGATGTTGGGTTGTAACCGCCTGGATAAGCATATGGCATAAACTCTTGTAAGTTCACTTGACCATTTTGACCAAAGTCAGTACATGCTTTACCAGTGTCAGCATTTACAGCCACTAAACGGCCATCGTTGACTGGTACAAATACCTTACGTGGACATTGTGTAGAGCTAGATTTCTTGCTTTGAAGACTCGTTGCAAACTCAGTTGTATTGTTTGCATCGTAGTACATCACACCACGACAAGTTAAATGCTGGAACGATTTATCCGTTTTAAGTTTCGGATCGAAACGCCATTTTTCTTTACCTGTAGCAGGATCAATCGCAATTAACTGCTGGTGAGCTGTACAGATAAACATGTTATTACCGATTTTAATCGGTGTAACCTGATTGGTCGTTTCGCCAGAGTCGTTATCTGTCTTAAGATCGCCAGTACGTAAAGTCCAAGCAACTTTCAAGTCTTTTACGTTTTGATCATTGATCTGTTTCAATGGAGAATAACGCACGCCTGCTTGAGTACGACCATAAGCTGGCCAATCGCTTTCAGCAACACCAGGCACGGCTTGAGCTGTTTCTGGTTGAGGTGTTTTGATTTCACCATTAATTTCTTGCGGATCATTGAAGATAGAATAAACCATCAACACGATTGCAATTGCTAAAGTTGAAGATAAGGCAATCTTACTTGATCCAAGGTTGTTGATTCCACGAGTTACAGCCGGAACCAATAACCATAAACCAAGAATACCTAAAATATCTAAACGTGGTGCAAGCGCCCAAAAGTCTGTTCCAACTTCCCAGACACTCCAGATAATAGTTCCTAGCATTAATGCAGCATAAACCCACAAAGCAGTAGAAGCACGCTTGTAGAGTTGCCATGCAACAATGAGGAGTAATACTCCAGCTATAATGTAGTAAATTGAACCGCCTAGTGTAGCGAGCCAAATACCTCCAATTAACAGGAATAACGCCAGTAACCCAATAATAATTACGGTAAAAGTCGTTAAACCTGATCTTGAAGTAGGTTGATTCATAAACCACCTCTTATCAATCATCATTTTTATAGGAAAGATGTGCCAAGAACCTTATAGAAAAATGGCATCACCAATACATCTAAAACAAATTCAGGCATCAAGAAAAAACGGAAGGTCAGGTTAATTCAATCAATGATTTAGCCCTCGACAATCCGTTTTTCGGAGTAATTACGCTTAGAATGCAGTTGAGAATTTAATACCGCCAACCCAAGTGTTATCACCATTTTTTAATGCACCAACATGACGAACATATTGCACATTTGGACGAATAGTTAACCAGTTAGTGGCATGAATACCGTAGTAAAGCTCGGTATTGTATTCAGTGTCATATTCTTTAGTTTGAACATCGTTCCAATCATCATTGATATGGATACGAGCCACACCGAGTGCCAACTCATCTTGAGGACGTTGATTGAGCAAACCTTTATAGACCAAGCCTACATTTTGCATGTTATCAATTTTGTTGGTATCAGAGTCGTGGAAAGTCAGGTTCACAAAACCTGTCAAACCGCGATCTGTTTGATCAGCAGGCTGGAATAATTTTTGTTTTGCAGTTACCCACACCCCTTGTTTATGAGATGTTTGAGCCTTATTCGTAATTTCTTCAGCGTCAGCAGTGCTGTAGTAATAACCTAAACGGTATTCACCAGCCATACTTTGAGCGCCTAATTTAGGTGACCAAACTACTTCGGCAGGAATAATTGCACCGTGAGAACCATCAGTACTTAAGTTAAAACCTTTACCTCGGTCCAGATTTTCCGGGTTGTATTCATATACACCAACTTGCGTATATAAATCAGGTTGCAAGTTATATTTAACACGCATTGCCCATTGGCTTACTGGCCAGTTATACCACTGATCGCCCACCCAGTTACCGACTTGCGAACCACAAAGCGCTAAATTCTGGAAATCACAGTCAAAACTATTAAAGTCTTCACCTTCACCAAAACGACCGACTTTCACATCTAACTTCTGATCAAGGAATTTCTTCTTGATCCACAAATCTGTTAAACGCCAAGTTTGCTCACGCCCCCACACTTCTTGCACCGAGCTTAAGTGCCCTGCTAAAGCTGGTGAATGTTCAGAAAGCGACTGCCCATCACGATATGTTAATGTGATTTGAGCTTCCGTATCTTGCCAACCTAAAATTTTATTTAGGTCAAAATGAGTTCCTAGTGCAAGTTGCCCCGTATAAGCACTACCATGCGTAGACGTATTTTTTGAATCTAAAATACCGGCATATTCGCCGGTATATCCAAAAGAAAAATCATAACCTTGTGCTTGTAACGCTGTGCGTTGACCGTTCCAATCACCCAACATCCAAGGACTATTTGGGTCGAATGCAGCAGCAGCTTGTGCATGCTGTATAAAAAGAGTAATTGATAAAACGGATAAACAGGAAGCCATCAAGGATTTATGTGTTTTCATGTTTACATACCTTTTATGTCTTTGTTTATAAAGGGTACGCTAATTTTATGTAAAGAAATTATTCAAAATGTTAATCGATTGATTAATCTAATAATAATCTTAATACACATTGTATGAAAAATGGCCCCAGCTCTTTACCACTGCCCTTCACCAAGTTTTTGACCTATAAAGGAATATCTCATTTTCGATCTTGAAAACTTAATTGGACAAGCCAATTGTGGTTCTGTATCCGCTGTATTATTTTGCAAAGGTACATCCACAATCCATCCACGTTCTTGTGCTAAAGGCGAGTTTAAGGACTCAGTTAGGCTTAAAACAGGTTCTACACACACATCAAGATTTGCAAAAATTTCATGCCATTCTTTAAATGATTTCGTTTTAATTTTCTCTTGAATGGCTTGTTTAACTTCCTGTCGGTCTTCGACATCTAAGGAAGCGCCTTTTTGTAATAGTAAAGGCAAATCAAGCGCCACTGATAAACCAGACATAAATTGTGGCTCAAGACTACCTATTGAAAGATAACGACCATCTTGAGTCATATAATAGTCATAAAAAATACCGCCATTGAGCATGCCATGCTCTGGTGCTTGTTCAACTTGTGCCGCAAGTGTAGCGGATGCGGCCATACTGTTTAGGCTAGCAACACAATCGGTCATGGAAATATCAATATATTGTCCCATTCCACTACGTCCACGTTCGACAACCGCAGCTAAAATTGCAATGACAGCATGAAGTGAACCACCTGCAATGTCTGCAACTTGAATACCGAGTGGTGGCGGACCACTGTCTTGTCGGCCGCTATATCCAGCAATACCTGCTAAAGCTAAATAGTTAATGTCATGCCCAGCTCTGTCTTTATAACTTCCTGTTTGTCCATAACCTGTAATTGAACAATAAATGAGACGTGGGTTAATTTCGGCAAGTGTCGCGTAGTCTAGTCCGAGACGACGCATCACATCAGGTCGGAACTGCTCTATGACAATATCAAACTCAGAAATTTTGGCTTTAATCAGATCAATACTCGCTTTATCTTTTAAATCCAGAACAATCGACTGTTTATTTCGGTTTAGATAGCTATGTGCTGTTGCTTGACCATTTGCATATGGTGGCATGATTCGGATTAAATCAGGACGTGATGGAGATTCGATATGGATGACTTCTGCTCCCATATCGGCCAAATACATTGTGGCAAAAGGTCCAGGTAAGAGCGTCGAGAAATCGAGAACTTTAAGTCCATTTAATGCTGTCGTCATCGTATTTTTAACCACTATTATTCGAATTTTCTTTTATATTAGTTAAGCAAATATACTAAAACAATGTCATGTTCAGCCATTTACCTTGATCATTTCGGCAATTTAACATGTAAAAAGTGCTTTTACTCTGTTGTAAATCGCCAATTTATTTTTTTAGACGGTCATTTAGGTCAATTTAAAGTGAACATCAAAGAGACTGAAGGATTCAATATGAGTCGCGATACGATTAGCATCCACTTCGTGAATGCGGCTTTGACAGGCGTAAAACGCCTTGGCATGGATGTTGAAATGCTCCTTTCACATGTGGGTATTGAAGCGGAATTATTACGTCAACCTAAAGCTCGAATCTCACCAGAACAATACACTCGTTTTATAAAAATGTTGTGGATGGTCACACAGGATGAACACGTTGGATTTGACGTACAACCACGTCGTCTGGGCACTTTTGCCATTATGTGTCAGTTGATTATTCACGCAAAAACATTGGGCCAAGCCCTTGAACTTTCATCTCAATTCTACAAATTATTTGGCGATGAATGGTCTGTAACTCTAGAGCGTGACAAACATGAAGCACGCCTAGTTCCCCTCATTCCAAAAACTTTAGATCCAGACCATTTCATTACTGAAAGTATGCTCATGATTTGGCACGGTCTAGCATCATGGTTGATTGAACGCCGCTTGCCATTAGAACGTGTTCATTTTAGCTATCCACGTCCTGCACATGCAGATGAATATGATGCATTATTTTTTGCACCAGTTATGCAGTTTGATGCACCACGTACTGAAATTACCTTTGCAGCTGATTATCTTGATTTGCCAATCCGCCAAGATGAGAAAACGCTAGAAGAATTCTTAAAAGCAGCTCCTGCTCAGCTTTTAGTAAAATTCAAAAACACCAACTCGCTAACTTCTCGTATTCGTGAAGTACTTAAAAGCCAAATTGGTGAAGAAATGCCAACGCTTAATGACGTTGCATCAATGTTGTATTTATCTCCGCAAACTTTACGCCGCCGCTTGGCTGCCGAAGGTAAAAGCTACCAAGGTGTAAAAGATGCCCTACGCCGAGATGCTGCGATTCACTTGTTACTTAACCCAGAATTAACACTTGAAGACGTTGCTCAACAAGTTGGTTTTAGTGAAACCAGTACGTTCCACCGCGCATTTAAAAAGTGGACGGGTGTAACTCCTGGCCTATATCGCCAGCTACATGGTTATCACTAACTCTTAAATCTCTTTAGTTTCACATTTAGCCCAAGTTCAACTTGGGCTTTTTTGTATTTCTATTGGCAAAAATCATCACCTGACTGGTGCGCTTATCGTCATTGCGTTGCCTTTTAAAACCAGTACACTCAAAACACAACAAAGTTTAAGTAATAAAAAAGGAACTGTTATGAGCGAGGCTTATATTATTGATGCCATTCGCACCCCACGCGGAAAAGGAAAAAAAGATGGCTCTCTTTATGAAGTAAAACCAATTACATTACTGACGACCTTATTAAATGAATTACAGCAGCGCCATCAACTCGATACGTCTAAAGTCGATGACATTGTTTTGGGCTGCGTAACACCAATTGGCGATCAAGGTGGTGATATTGCCAAAACTGCAGCGATTGCAGCAGGTTGGAATGATGATGTTGCTGGGGTGCAAATCAATCGCTTTTGTGCATCAGGCTTAGAAGCAGTCAATATGGCAGCAATGAAAGTCCGCTCTGGTTGGGAAGATTTAGTGGTTGCTGGTGGCGTTGAATCAATGTCACGCATTCCAATGGGCTCGGATGGTGGGCCGTGGGCATTAGATCCAGAAACAAATCTTAAGTCATCATTTGTTCCACAAGGTATTGGGGCCGACCTCATTGCAACCTTAGATGGCTATAGCCGTGAAGATGTTGATAATTTTGCTGTAAAGTCACAGCAAAAAGCGGCGGCGGCTCAATCAAATGGTTATTTCGACCAATCAGTTGTGCCAGTAAAAGATCATGCAGGTGTGGTGATTTTAGAGAAAGATGAATTTATTAAAGGCAATACCACACTCGAAGGTCTAACGAAGCTCAACCCAAGTTTTGAAATGATGGGACAAATGGGCTTTGATGCAGTTGCTTTACAAAAATATCCAGAAGCACAAAAAATCAATCATGTTCATCACGCAGGTAACTCATCAGGTATTGTCGATGGGGCAGCTGTAGTTTTATTAGCTTCTGAAAAAGCTGTCAAAGAACAAAATTTAAAACCACGCGCTAAAGTTTTGGCGACTGCATTGGTTGGTACCGACCCAACCATCATGCTGACTGGCCCTGCGCCTGCTGCACGTAAAGCTTTAGAAAAAGCTGGGCTTACGATTGATGATATTGACCTATTTGAAGTTAATGAGGCATTTGCGGCAGTTGTTATGCGTTTTATTAATGAACTCAACGTCCCAGCTGAGAAAGTCAACGTAAATGGCGGTGCGATTGCTTTAGGTCATCCATTAGGGGCAACAGGTGCCATGATTTTAGGTACTTTACTTGATGAGCTTGAACGACAAGATAAAAAGCGCGGTTTAGCGACCCTCTGTGTTGGCGGTGGGATGGGTATTGCCACCATTATTGAACGCGTATAAAAATTAGGGATATAGAAGATGAGTGCAATTCAATACGAAAAAAATGCCGACAATATTGTCATTTTAACGCTTGATTCAACCGGTCAATCTGCAAACACCATGAATGCCGAGTTTCGTGACTCGCTCGATGAAGCGACTCAGAAACTTAAAGCAGAAACAGAACTTTCAGGGGTTATTTTCCGCTCGGCTAAAAAAACTTTCTTCGCAGGCGGCGATCTAGATGAACTAATTCAAGTTCAGCCTGAACACGCAACTGACTTTTTCAACATGGTTGAAAAGCTAAAAGGTCATTTACGTACAATTGAAACACTAGGGATTCCAGTGGTTGCAGCATTAAATGGCACAGCACTTGGCGGTGGTTGGGAAATCGCCTTAAGTTGCCATCACCGTATTGCAATCAATGACCTGAAAAGCAAATTTGGCCTACCAGAAGTCACTTTAGGTTTGTTACCAGGCGGCGGCGGTATTGTGCGTATGGTACGTTTGCTTGGGCTTCAAAATGCATTTCCTTTCTTAATGGAAGGCAAACAGTTCGGTGTTGATAAAGCAAAATCTTTAGGTTTAATTCATGACACTGCCGAAAATGATCAAGAGCTTTTAGATAAAGCAATTGCTTGGATCAAGGCCAATCCAAAATCTCAACAGCCTTTTGATGTAAAGGGCTACAAAATCCCGGGTGGTGATCCAAAAACTCCAGCAGTTGCACAAGTTCTTGCAATTGCACCAGCCATGTTAAAAGACAAGACCAAAGGTTGTTACCCTGCCCCTGAAGCGATTATGGCTGCCGCAGTTGAAGGCGCTCAAGTTGATGTCGATACTGCACTGCGTATTGAGTCTCGCTACTTTACTCAGCTTACCACAGGCCAAATTTCTAAAAATATGATCGGCACGTTCTGGCATGGTCTAAATGCAATTAAGTCTGGTGCGAGCCGCCCTGCCGACGTTGCAAAATGGCAAGCCACGAAAGTGGGTGTGTTGGGTGCAGGCATGATGGGTGCAGGCATTGCTTATTCAACAGCCATTAAAGGCATTCCAGTTGTACTTAAAGATGTATCTGTTGAAAATGCTGAGAAAGGCAAAGCATATTCTCAGAAATTGCTAGATAAACGTGTTTCACAAGGCCGCATGACGGCAGAAAAACGTGATCAGGTTTTATCGCTCATTACGGCTACAGCTTCTGCTGAAGATCTTCAAGGTTGTGATTTAATTATTGAAGCCGTATTTGAGAATCAAGAACTCAAGGCGAAAGTCACTCAAGAAGCCGAGCAATATCTAGCACCTAACGGTGTGATGGCATCAAACACCTCAACCCTGCCAATTACAGGTTTAGCGCAAGCAAGTAAGGATGATAAAGCTTTTATCGGTCTGCATTTCTTTAGCCCTGTCGACAAAATGCAGTTGGTTGAGATTATTAAAGGTAAAAACACCTCCGCAGAGACACTTGCCAAAGCTTACGACTTTGTACAACAAATTGGAAAAACACCGATTGTTGTTAATGATAGCCGTGGTTTCTTTACCAGTCGTGTGTTTGGTACGTTCATTCAAGAAGGTATGCGCTTGCTTGCCGAAGGTGTCCACCCAGCGCGTATTGAAATGGCAGCACTGAAAGCTGGTATGCCAGTTGGCCCCCTCGCTATTCAAGATGAAGTATCTTTAACATTAACCGAACATGTTGCCAGTGAAGCACGCAAAGCTCTTCAGGCCGAAGGAAAAGATTTACCTAAAACTTCTGTAGATGAAGTGGTTCACACCATGATTCATGAGTTAAACCGTAAAGGTAAAGCTGCTGGAGCTGGTTTTTATGAATACCCTGAAAATGGTAAAAAGCATCTATGGGAAGGCTTAAACCGCTGGAAAAAAGATCATGATATTTCTGAACAAGATATGATTGATCGCATTCTGTTTGTACAGGCCTTAGATACCTTACGTTGTTATGAAGAAGGCGTATTGGAGTCGGTAATTGATGCCAATGTCGGTTCTATCTTTGGGATTGGTTATGCACCTTGGACTGGAGGAGCAATTCAATTCCTAAATCAGTATGGTACTGATAAAGCACAAAAACGTGCCGAAGAATTAGCTGCCAAATATGGTGAACGTTTCACACCGCCTACGTTACTAAAAACCAAAGCTGAGCAGAAACAAAATATTCAGTAATTTAGTCTTATTGAATATTTAAAAAACTGCATAAACCTTACCCATATAAATATATTTTATTTATATGGGTTTTTCTTTATGACCTTTAAGATTTCAGCCCCCTGCCTAAATATGCTATAAATAGACTTCATTTTTGTGCTTCTACAGCACATTCGAGAAATTCTTATGTCCGATAAAAATTCTTCCGAGTCAGCAATTTTAGGCTGGAAATTTGTTCTGATCGTTGGTGTTTTAAGTGCAATTTTCCTTGGCTTTTTCTATTTAGCAATGAGTAATGAACCTGACTATATGCCAGGTGCACAGCGCAAAGCACAACAAGAGCAAATGCAGCAAAAGGCTGAGCACTCTACAAAGCAACACGCTCAACATAGTGACAACATGCCTGAAATGGATATGCAAGAACATAAGCAATCAACTCAGTAATCAGATATTTTTCAAATGACAGATTTTTCCCGCAACGCACTGGTTGTAGAAGGTGGAGGCATGCGCGGCGCCTTTACCAGTGGTGTACTTGACGCGTTTTTACAACAACAGTTCAACCCATTCGATTTATATGTTGGCGTATCATCTGGTTCAACCAATGTCGCTAACTACTTGGCAGGTCAGCAAGGCCGCACTCTAACATTTTATATTGATCATTCACTGCGCCCTGAATTTATCGATTACAAACGCTTTTTTAAAGGCGGCGACTTACTTGATTTAAAATGGATGTGGGAAATTGGTGAAAAAGAACATCCACTTGATCAACAGAGTCTTTTTGCCAAAAATCCTGATTTTTATATGGTGTTGACGCATGCCAAAACAGGTCATGCAGAATATCTTCGTGCGGGTAAAGATAATTTACTCAATGCGCTTCGAGCTTCTAGCTCAATTCCAGTTTTAACGCGTCATCCCGTCGATATTATGGGTGAACCTTATTTTGATGGTGGTGTTGCAGATGCCCTACCCGTTCGCTGGACGGCTCAGCAAAGTGGCGTCAAAAAACTGTTAGTTTTACGTACTCGTCCGAAAAACTATTTCAAAGCAAGTAGTCGAGGTGATCAATTCCTCGCAAAATATGCGTTTAAACATCATTATGGTTTCGCTAGTAGCTTGCGTAGCCGCTGTGCTCGTTATAACGCTTCGGTCGATTTTGTTCGTGGTGAAAATCCAGACCAGCAAATTTTAGAAGTGTGTCCACCGCCTCTTAAAAATATGGCTGGCCGTTTAACTACCAATCCCAAAAAGCTTCGCTACAGTTATGAAGTCGGTTTAGAAACTGGCTTACAGGCCATCGAAAGCTGGCATGCAATGAAATAAATCTAAATTGAGACTTCTAAAAAGAAGTCTCAATTTAACTTCAAAACCATATCAATATGTGGAATGCCACAGTCTTCGTAAACTTCACCTTGCACGTGAAAACCTAAAGCTTTATAAAAGGCTGTTACATAGGTTTGTGCTGAAAGCTTTAAGTAAGGCAATTTATGATGACGCGCATATTCAATAATATGCTGCATTAAAATTTTACCAATACCCTGCTTTCGATAAGGCATTAAAACAGCAACACGCCCTACGCTATGCTGTGGCAACAAACGTGCTGTAGCAATAGGCTGCTCTTTGTCATAGACAATAAAATGTAGAACTGTGGCATCCAAGTCGTCCCATTCATCTTCAGGTGCAATTCCCTGTTCTTGGATAAAGACTTGTTCACGGATGTATTTGGCATCCTTCTCAAGCTGTTCCCAACCACCCTCTACAATTTTATACATCCATTCACCTTCCTAGCACTTACAGCCAATATTTTCGATCGGCAACTGATCTTGTAACAACAATTCCAACGTTTGTTTTTTAATACCATACATTTCTTTCAATGCTTGGATTTGAGCCATAATCTTGGGATCAGGTTGTGAAACATTTCTGCGTTTTGTTGCCAAAATCATTTTATTTTTGCTGGTATGTTCAAGCGATACAAACTCAAAAACTTTGGTTTCATAACCATACGCCTTTAAAAGTAATGCACGTAAAGTGTCGGTCAACATCTCGGCTTGTTGTCCAGCATGAATACCAAACTGTAGCATTGGCTGTAAAACTTCTGGGCTATGTAATTGAGGGCGTAACTCTTTGTGGCAACATGGTGCACACATAATCATCGAAGCGTTTAAACGAATTCCGGTATGAATAGCAAAATCAGTCGCAATATCACACGCATGTAAGGCAATCATAACGTCCAGCTTTTCTGGTTGATAACTACGAACATCGCCTTCAAAAAAGTCTAGATGATTGAAATTAACTTTGTTTGCAACGTTCTGGCAAAATTCCACCAAATTACGACGTAGCTCTACACCAGTAATCAATGGTGTTTTCTGCTGTTGTTGCAGATAATCATACAATGCAAAAGTTAAATAACCTTTCCCCGAGCCAAAATCAACAATGCGTAACTCTTGTTGAGACGCATCAATCTGTTCGTAGGCACTCGCAAAAATTTCAATAAATTTATTAATCTGTTTCCATTTACGAGCCATGCTTGGAATGACCTGAGCTTTTTCATCAGTAATACCCAGCTCTTTTAAAAATGCATTGCCCTGCTGTACATAGCGCTGCTTTTCACGGTCATGTGCCTGAACCGTTTGTGTCGTATTTACGGCCTGCTTTTTACCCATATTTAATATGGCTTTTTTCTTATTTTTTTTTAGTTGAATTTCTTGAGTGGTTGAAAATAAGTTTGCTTGCTTACACTGTGTGATTAATTGCTCAATCTGTTGCAAACCTTCTTGAAATGAATAGTTTTTAGTCACATCTTGGGTCGTATGATGGTATAGAGCTGAAAGCTGTTTTTGTCCATGTAGCTCTACAACGCGGAAAGTAATTTTTTCCAGCTGCGCCAACTCTCCCTTATATTGGCTCAAGATCAAACGCTCAAAAGCTTGTTGGTCAAGCATTTGCTTGATTTCATGAAAGAATTGCTGTTCTTGCTCAAAGGAGAAAACCGACACGGATATACCTGAAAAATTGAAGACTCATATAAAATAGAAGTTTAAAGGGTCTAGGATTAAAAATAAAATAACTTTACGACTGTTTTGTATTTCTATACATTTGTATTTTTAATCAAAAAAATTAAAGTTATGAGTAAATCTGTGTTGGAAACTTATGATCCAAAAGAAGAACTATTTAATGCCTATAGTCATGGTGCTGGTGTTGTTATGGCAGTTGTAGCTTCTATCTTTTTAATTATAAAGGGATCTTATCTTTCAACTGCTCAGTGGGTGGGTTTATGGGTATATTCATTTAGCCTAATTTTAGTTTTTACCAGTTCTACACTCTATCATTTTGCTCAAACACAAAACCTACGCTACTGGTATAAAAAACTCGACCACACTGCTATTTATTATTTAATTGCGGGAACATATACCCCGTTCTTAAGCATTGCTATACCTACGCAAAAAGCTCATATTTTACTTATTGCTCTATGGAGCATTGCTGCAATTGGTACACTTTTCAAGTTAGTTTTTATTCATCGTTTTCAGAAAATTTCGCTACTTGCTTATGTTCTTATGGGTTGGCTTGCTGTATTTGTTATGGATGATATGCGCACCTATCTAAGTAAAGACGCGTTGATTTTGTTAATTATTGGCGGATTAGCTTATACGGTTGGAGCATTGTTTTACGCGTTAAAAAAGGTAAGATATACCCATGCGATCTGGCATATTTTTGTGCTTTTAGGTGCAGGGGCACATTTTCTTGCAATCTATTGGTACGTAGTTTAGTCCATTTTTCACTCATATTCAGTGATCCTGAAAGAGTCATGGATGATGTTCTTTCACGCTATTCTTTGAGAAAAATACGTCTTTAAAAAGAGTAGTCATTAAAAATAAATTTTAACGGATATAAGGACTTATATGGAGTCAACTTCTGCGACTGCTGCTCCTGTAGTAGCCACTAATTCAAAAACACGAGTTTTGTTTGCAAGCTTAGTCGGTACAACCATTGAGTTCTTCGACTTTTATATCTATGCAACAGCTGCCGTGATTATCTTTCCTCACCTATTTTTTCCTGCTAGTAGTGGCAGTGCCGCAGTCTTACAATCTCTGGCAACCTTTGCAATTGCCTTTATTGCTCGTCCTATCGGTGCCGCATTATTTGGCCATCTAGGAGACCGTATCGGTCGTAAAGCAACTCTAGT
Organism: Acinetobacter sp. TG2027; assembly: GCF_000302435.1. NCBI lineage: Bacteria > Pseudomonadati > Pseudomonadota > Gammaproteobacteria > Moraxellales > Moraxellaceae > Acinetobacter > Acinetobacter sp. TG2027. The sequence goes on from NZ_AMJN01000008.1 coordinate 197,710, forward strand.
TGCAGCTTTACTGACCATGGGTATTTCAACCGTATGTATTGGTTTACTTCCAACTTATGCTCAAATCGGAATTATCGCACCATTACTATTAGCTGTTTGTCGTTTAGGACAAGGCTTAGGTTTAGGCGGTGAATGGAGCGGCGCAGTATTATTAGCGACTGAAAATGCCCCAGAAGGTAAAAGAGCATGGTACGGGATGTTTCCACAGCTAGGTGCTCCAATTGGCTTTATTCTGGCAACAGGTTCATTCTTATTATTGAGTGCAGTTATTCCTGAGCAAGCATTCATGCAATGGGGTTGGCGTATTCCATTCATTGCCAGTGCTGTATTGGTTATTGTTGGCTTATATATCCGTTTAAAACTTCATGAAACTCCAGCTTTCCAGAAAGTCTTAGATAAGCAAAAAGAAGTTAATATTCCATTTAAAGAAGTTTTAACCAAACATACTGGTAAACTTATTCTTGGTACAGTTGCAGCAATCTGTACCTTTGTTGTGTTCTATCTTACTACCGTATTTGCCTTAAACTGGGGAACCACAAAGCTTGGGTATGCGCGTGGTGAATTCTTAGAACTTCAACTCTTTGCCACACTTTGCTTCGCCGCATTCATTCCTTTATCGGCTATTTTTGCAGAAAAATTTGGTCGAAAAACAACTTCTATTGGCGTTTGTATTGCTGCTGCGATTTTCGGCTTGTTCTTCTCTAGTATGTTAGAGTCTGGAAATACTTTAATCGTTTTCCTTTTCTTATGTACTGGCTTGGCAATTATGGGCTTAACATATGGTCCAATTGGTACAGTTCTTTCTGAACTTTTCCCAACTTCAGTTCGATATACAGGTTCAGCATTAACTTTTAACTTGGCTGGTATTTTTGGTGCATCCTTTGCCCCACTGATTGCGACTAAGCTTGCTGAAACTTATGGTTTATATGCAGTTGGTTATTATCTGACTGCTGCATCACTTTTATCATTAGTTGCGTTCTTACTCATTCGTGAAACAAAAAATGATGATGTAAATAATCAGATTTAAAGTTTTAAAGACACCCCCATAAAAAAGCCAGTTCAATTTGAACTGGCTTTTTATACGTATATGAATTAGTTCATTGATGCAGGATTTGCTGGAGCAACACTATTTGTTGCAGCTGGCGCTGTTACATTGCTTGCTGCAACTGCTGCTGGTCCTGCTACAGCTGCTTCACCGATTAAAGCAACTTTTGCTTTTTCTTGGCTTTTTGCAGAGAGAGCTGGGTTGCTTGCCACAATTCGATTAATGTTTGCTGAGTTTGCCGGAGCAATCGCTGTAGTTTGTAAGATAATTGGGCGATTACCTGTGTTACCCAACGTATAGCGAATACCTGTACGTGGACTAATCACTGTAGTATTTTCTTGCTTCACTACAGCTTGAGCCGAAGTTGGGCCTTTTGCTGCAAGTACTTTGTCAACCGTTGTCGTTTGAGGGGCTGAAGCTGCTTCTGCTGCAAAAACAAAACTTGGTACAGCAAGAACAGTTAAAAATAAAGGTTGTAATACTTTTTTCATTGTCTTTCCAACATACACTCTGGATGAGAAGTAAATAGCATTTAATGCTTAAAACTGCAAACATTATTCACAGGCTTACTACAAACATAAAAAAAGCAGAACAATTGTTCTGCTTTTTTTGAGAAGGCAGATTAGATCTTACCGTGACATTGCTTATATTTTAGTCCTGAACCACATGGGCATGGGGCATTACGGCTTTCTGGAACAGGGAAAGCTTGCTGATCGGCAGACTCGTTCATGGTTTCTTGAGAAAGTGTAACTTCACCAGTTAAACCATCTACATCATCATGTTCAAAAGAAAGCTTCATTGATTCAGCTTGCTGCTGTTGTTGAGCTTCCATTTCTGCAAGTTCTTCTGGTGTTGGGATATGTACACGAGACAAATCAGTCACAACATCAGTTTTAATAATACCCAACATGTTTACGAACAGGTTGAAAGCTTCTTTCTTATATTCTTGCTCAGGGTTCTTTTGCGCATAGCCACGTAAGTGAATACCTTGACGCAAATAATCCATTGCAGCCAAGTGATCTTTCCAATGGCGATCAAGAGAGTTTAAAACGAAATGGCGCTCAAGCATTGCTGCAGATTCATCACCCATTTGAGCACGGCGCTGACGATAACGCTCAATCACTTCATCACTAATACGCTCAACCAAACCTTCTTCATCTAAACGACGATCTTGGTCTAACCATTCCTGAACTGGTAGCTCAATACCTAAATCAATACGTAAAGCATTTTCTAAACCTTCCACATCCCACTGGTCATGAATTGACTCTGGTGGAATAAAGTTAGCAATCATGCCTTGCATCACTTCACGATGCATTTCTTCAACGTATTCTTTTAAGGTGTTTTCAGCTAATACTTCATCACGTTGTGAGTAAATGATCTTACGCTGTTCGTTATTCACGTCATCGTATTTCAATAAGTTCTTACGAATATCGAAGTTACGCGCTTCAACTTTACGCTGAGCATTCTCAATCGAACGACTCACCATTTTATGTTCAATCGCTTCGTCCTCTTTCAAACCCATCGCGCGCATCATACCAACGACACGGTCGCCTGCGAAAATACGCATAAGGTCATCTTCAAGAGATAAATAGAAACGAGAAACACCAGGGTCACCCTGACGACCGGCACGACCACGTAACTGGTTGTCAATACGACGTGATTCATGGCGCTCAGAACCAATAATGTGCAAACCACCCGCTTGCAAGACATCTTCGTGGTCCTGTTCCCATTGTGCTTTTAGACGTGCTTCATCTTCTGCAGTTGGGTTTTCAAGTTTGGCAAGTTTCGCTTTCCAGTTACCACCCAAGATAATGTCCGTACCACGACCAGCCATGTTAGTTGCAATCGTTACTGCATTCGGGCTACCCGCTTGAGCAATAATGTCAGCTTCACGCTCATGCTGCTTTGCATTCAATACTTCGTGGTGAATACCAGCTTGCATTAACTTAGAAGATAAAATTTCGCTGGCTTCAATGGTTGCTGTACCAATCAGAATTGGAGCAACACCCTGCCCACGAATATTCATAATTTCTTGAATAATCGCGTTATATTTGCCGTTACGGTTTAAATAAATTAAATCGTTTTGGTCGTTACGAATCATTGGACGGTGAGTTGGAATAATCACAACATCAAGACCGTAAATTTCTTTCATTTCCGCAGCTTCAGTATCAGCAGTACCTGTCATACCTGAAAGCTTTTTATAGAGACGGAAATAGTTCTGGAATGTTGTTGTCGCTAAAGTTTGGTTTTCAGGCTGAATTTCTAAGCCTTCTTTTGCTTCAACAGCTTGATGCAAACCTTCTGACCAACGACGACCCGGCATCGTACGACCCGTATGTTCATCGACAATAACCACTTCACCATCATGAATAATATAGTGAACATCACGTTGGAATAGGAAATGCGCACGAATAGCAGCAGATACATGGTGAACAAGGTTCAGGTTTGTTGCTGAATATAAGCTTTCGCCTTCAGCCAACAAGCCCATCTGAATAAGTTCTTGCTCAACAGTTTCATAACCAATTTCGGTCATTTCTACTGAACGCTGCTTTTCATCAATCCAGAAATGGCCGCCATCTGCTACTTTTTCTTCTTTTTGCGGATGTAATTTAGGAGGAATCTTATTGATTGCACTGTAGAGGTGTGAAGAGTCTTCACTTTGACCAGAAATAATTAATGGTGTACGTGCCTCATCAATTAAGATGGAGTCAACTTCATCGATAATGGCATAGTGCAAACCACGTTGTTTCTTTTCTGCTAAAGAAAACACCATGTTGTCACGTAAATAGTCAAAACCGAATTCGTTATTGGTACCGTAAGTAATATCGGCAAGGTAAGCTGCCGCTTTTTCTGACGGACCTTGCATTGAATAAATTGTACCAATTGATAGACCCAAAAACTCAAATAATGGGCGGTTCAACTCGGCATCACGCTGTGCCAAATAATCGTTCACAGTAATGACATGTACACCTTGGCCACTCAAAGCGTTTAAATAACACGCCAGAGTACCCATAAGGGTTTTACCTTCACCAGTACGCATCTCGGCAATCTTACCTTCATGTAAGGTAATACCACCAATTAACTGAACGTCATAGTGACGCATACCCATCACACGCTTAGCAGCTTCACGACAAACTGCAAACGCTTCTGGAAGTAATTTATCTAAACTTTCGCCATTATTATAACGTTGTTTGAATTCTGGAGTTTTTGCAGATAAGTCTGCATCGCTTAAAGCTGATATCGTCGGCTCGAGCGCATTGATTTGCTCAACAATTTTGCGCATGCGTTTGAGTTCACGCTCATTTTTTGTACCGAAGATACCTCCGATCAGACTTGCCAACATGGATAAACTCTCTAAATCTTGCTTGGTCAAATGAATAAACTTTTTCTCAGTCGTTTATTATGGTGCCAGAAATTTGAAGTACAAGGGGTTTGCACAAAACCCCTAAAAAAAATCTGATAGTTAGACGAATGGTTTTTTCATTCATCTAATCTCCCCTTAATGTGCCGAGCACCAAAAACACACCATTAACGCTCATCTATTAAGCATAACTTCCGAGAAATCTAATTTAGCAAATTTACCTTAAAGTTACATTGATTAAGCACTTAAAATAATGAGTTTTAGTCATATATATTTACACTTATATAAAAATTTCATAATAAAATATAAAAACAATAATTTTAATCATAAAGTAAATGCTGCATATTCATTCAATCGAATAACAAATTATGAGCAATTGAGGAAATATCATGACACTACGATTAGGAGACACTGCCCCCGATTTTCAACAAGAATCGAGCGAAGGCCCAATTAATTTTTATGATTTTTTAGGGGATAGTTGGGGAATCTTATTTTCACATCCAGCCGACTATACGCCAGTATGTACAACAGAGTTAGGTTACACAGCAAAATTAAAAGATGAATTTACGAAGCGTAATGTTAAAGCGATTGCTTTGTCTGTAGATGATGTAGAGTCTCATAAAGGTTGGATCAACGATATTAATGAAACACAAAACACAACTGTAAACTTTCCAATCATTGCAGATAAAGATCGTAAAGTATCTGAGCTCTATGGCTTCATTCACCCTAATGCCAGTGAAACTCTAACAGTGCGCTCATTAGTGATTATTGATCCTAACAAAAAAGTTCGCTTAATCATTACCTACCCTGCTTCGACGGGCCGAAATTTTAATGAAGTCTTACGTGTTGTGGATTCATTACAATTAACAGATAAACATAAAGTCGCTACGCCTGCGAACTGGCAGCAAGGTGAAGATGTCGTGATTGTGCCATCACTTAAAGATGAAGAAGAAATTAAACAACGTTTCCCTAAAGGTTATACGGCTGTTAAACCTTATTTACGCCTCACGCCACAGCCTGAAAGCAATAAAACCGACTAAAGGTTTTATTGCTTGCAAGACAAACGCAGTGCGTAGGCAAGCATCTGAAAAATTCCTTACAAGACAAGCGAAGCGCGTAGGCACATTTAGATTAAATATCACACCCGAAAAAGTCATCCGTAGTGATGGCTTTTTTATTTATGTATTGAATACTCATGGTTTTTATTGTTTAGATCAGTTATAACTCGAAACGATTTGGTAAAAAAATAAAAATCATGATCTATAAAATTCATCATTTAAAGTGTGGCAGTATGTGCCCAGTTTGTGCCCCCTTATTTGGACAAAAAGGCTTCCGAGCTGAAGTAATCTGTCATTGTCTTTTAGTTGAAACTGATCGAGGCTTAGTGCTTATCGATACTGGCTTTGGCTTGCAAGATTACTTACATATGAAGCAGCGCCTAGGCTCATTAGTTAAACGCTTAGGCAATATTGAGCATAATATTGAATTTAGTGCGATCCAACAAATCCAAAAGCTCGGGTTTAGTCCCAAAGATGTACAGCATATTTTTGTCACTCATCTTGATTTCGACCATGCTGGTGGTATCTCAGATTTTCCTCATGCCACAGTTCATGTTTTAGCAGCAGAATACAACGCTGCCCAACTTCCAAATTTTAAAGGCAAACTTCGCTATAGAACCAATCAATATAAAGATCATCGGTATTGGAACTTCGTTGAATATCAAAAAGGTGAAGCATGGTTCAACCTCGAAAAAGTTAAAGGTTTTCCGCTGTTTCAAGATGAAATTTTAATGATACCGCTGTTAGGACATACAGCTGGACATTGCGGGATTGCCATAAAGCAACAAAATCAATGGGTATTATTTTGTGGAGATGCCTACTACTCACACCTAGAGTTAAACCCTAAAAATAAATTAAGATCACTTGGTCTGGTGGAAAAAACATTTGCAGAAGATAATGAAAAGCGTCTTTTTAACCTCAAGCGTTTACAGCATTTAGCTCAACATGAACCCAAGATTGAAATAATTTGTGCTCACGACCCTGATGAGCTGAAACGGTATCAAACATGAAGAAATTATCGCTCCTTACACTTGCCATCTGTATAAGTTTACAAGGGTGTATGCAGCACGAAAGTATCGCCCATGAGCATCGACCACAAGATTGGGGAAGCTTAGTTTCTCAGACTCATAACTTTTATCAAATTAGTAATGATGTTTATCGCAGTGAACAACCTGATACTGCAATGATTTCTGAATTAAAGAATCATCAAATTGGAACGATCATTAATTTAAGAGCCAAAGACGCAGATAGTTTAGTTTTTAAAAATGAAAATTTTAATCTTGTACATATTCCTATTAACACTTGGGCAATTGACCGACAAGACCTCCTAGAAGTCATGCAACAAATCAAAATTGCCAAGCAGAATGACCAGCGCGTTTTATTACACTGCTACCATGGTTCAGACCGTACCGGCGCCAGCGTTGCCATGTATCGCATTATTTTTGAAAATTGGGCAATTGATGATGCGGTTAAGGAAATGAAACAAGGGGGTTACGGTTATCACATTATTTGGAAGAACATTGACCGTTTATTTACACCTGAAAATGTAAAATGGATTCAACAGCAACTGTCGAATCCATCTTAGTGACATCTTGAGTGGAGTTTTAATCTGGTTAACGTTGGTCTAACGGCACCCAGTCAATCACCCACGCTGATTTCATGTTTAAACTTGAATCAGAAGTAATTTTCTTACGAGCAGCATCTGCTGTATCACGGTCTTTTGCAGGTCCAACCATAATACGAATCCCCTTACTGGTTGGGCTTGTAGTGACCTTATAGCCTTTAGCTCGTAATTTAGAAACAACTGCATCTGCATTTGCTTGGTTAGCAGCCAAAGCGACTTGAACCATCCACTTTTTATCGCCATTTTCAAGCAGTTCACGTGCTTTTTCAGCTTCAGCTTTTTTCTCAGCTTCAGCTTTTCGTTTAGCATCAGAGGCTTTTTTATCAGCTTCTACTTGTCGTTTGGCTTCAGCAGCTTTTTTGTCTGCTTCTGCTTGGCGTTTCGCTTCTGCAGCCTTTTTATCAGCTTCTGCCTGTCGTTTAGCTTCAGCTGCTTTCCTGTCTGCTTCTGCTTGGCGTTTTGCTTCAGCGGCTTTCTTGTCTGCTTCTGCTTGACGCTTAGCATCAGCCGCTTTCTTGTCTGCTTCTGCTTGGCGTTTTGCTTCAGCAGCTTTTTTGTCTGCATCTATTTTTGAAGTATCAGTTGTTTTATTCACCGTATTGGTTTGCTGGTTTTTTGCTTTCGCCTCACCCACTAACTCCGGTGGAATATTATCTGAACTTTCTTGAGCCGCTGTACGGCGCGCATTAATCGCAGCGTACTCTGCTGCAGCTTTACGAGCAGCATCAGCTTCAGCTTGCTGCTGCATTGCTAAGAACTCAGCTGCACGTGCTTCTTGTTCAGCAACGGCCTTTTCACGCGCACGACGCTGTTCTTCTAGCAAACGTTTTTCAGTTTCAACATCAACCGCAAGCGGTTGTAGTTGTACCATTTGCCCTTCAGTTGTCTGTTTTGGTTTAGTTTGAGTTTTTGGCGATGTGGATGCGGATGCGGATGGTTGAGCTTCAACCTGTTTTATTTCCTCATTTCCTTTTAGAAGTAATGCTGCCAATAAAACACCACCTCCTAGTAAAACAACGCCACCCATCCAGCGTTGTTTGTTATTCATTGACATTCTTCCAAATACTCCCAAATCGCTTCTAAAGTATGAAACGAACCACAGGCCAAAATCAGCTGATTGTTATTTGTTTGCTCAAGCGCTGATTTAAAAGCCTCTTTGATATTGCCATATTGTTGTACTGTCTGGCCTTGCAAGGCATCATTGAGTTGCTGAATCGGTGCAGCACGCGGCACATTCAATTCAGCAATTTTCCAATGTAAAACAGTAGGTTTCAATAAATCGACTACTGATTTTATATCTTTATCTGCCAGCATTGAAAATACTGCGACAACTTCTGTGTACTGTTTATTGTATTCTAAGAAATTTCGCAATTGCTTTAACAAAAATTCAACACCATGTGGATTGTGCCCAGCATCAAAAATGACCGTCTTCCCATCCACTTGACGCTGTTCAAAACGCCCTGCTAAGCGAGCAGATTGAATACCTTTTTCTAATGCTGACTGAGAAATTTCAAGTCCGCTATTTAAAATGGCCGCAACTGCTCCTGCAATATTTTCAATCGCTAATGTACCTAAAGGAAGTTTTAAAGTGGTTCCTTCCGAAGCAAAGTACCAGTTTTGTCCATCTTCTGCGAGCTTATAAAAATAATCACGATTAACGGTATATAAGTCTGCTTGTGAACTTTGCGCTTTATCTTGAATTGCTTGCGGTAATTGTTGCTCACCCGCGAAGATAACCGGAATATATGGACGAATAATGCCTGCTTTTTCAAAAGCAATTTTTTCGATGGTATCGCCTAGCCAATCTGTGTGATCTAGGCCAATATTAGTAATTACTGCAATGTCGGGGTCAATCACATTGACGACATCTAAGCGCCCGCCCAAACCAACTTCGAGCACCCATATATCACATTGTTGTTGTTTAAAAATAACAAAAGCAGCCAAAGTGGTTGCTTCAAAAAAAGATAAGCTTAAATCACAATCGCGACGAGCCTGATCGACTTGAACAAAAGCATCAATCAGACTTTGATCATCGACTTCAACTCCACCTAACTTAACTCGCTCATTAAAGCGATAGATATGCGGTGACTGATATAACCCAACTTTATAACCCTGTACGTTTAATATCGCAGCCAGTGTGGTTGTGGTTGAGCCTTTACCATTCGTTCCGGCTACTGTAAAAACTTTAGCATTAGGCTGAGTTACACCCAGCTTTTCTGCAACAGGAATTACACGTTCCAGACCAAGATCTATCCCTGTAACGTGAACATGGCTCCAATAATTGAGCCATGTATCTAAAGAGTCTATTGAAAGTGGAGCTTGTTGGTTCAAGGTAAGTTCATCAATTTCGATACAAGTCGAGATACAGTATCACGTAAAGCATGACGATGAACAATCTGATCGATTACACCATGATCAAGCAAATATTCAGCACGTTGGAACGGTTCTTCAAGAGTTTCACGTACAGTCTGTTCAATTACACGCTTACCAGCAAAGCCAATCATCGCTTTAGGTTCAGCAATATGAATATCACCCAACATTGCTAAAGAAGCTGTTACACCACCATACACAGGATGTGTTAACACAACGATATATGGTAAGCCAGCATCTTTTAATTTTTGAATCGCAGCAGAAGTACGCGCCATTTGCATAAGCGACAACATACCTTCTTGCATACGCGCGCCGCCAGAAGCTGCGAAACAGATTAATGGCTGACGTTTTTCAATTGCAAGCTCGGCAGCCTTTACAAAACGGTCACCGACAACTGTACCCATTGAGCCGCCCATAAAGTCGAACTCAAAAGCACATGCAATCATATCTACGCCATTTAAGTTACCTTGCATGGCAATTAACGCTTCCGTTTCACCAGTTTTGCTTTGCGCTTCACGCATACGATCTGGATACGGTTTAGAGTCGACAAACTTTAATGGATCTTTAGCAGTAAATTCTTGACCCAATTCAGTTACAACATTATCGAAGAACCAGTTCAAGCGGTCACGAGCTTTCATTCGTAAATGTTCGTCGCATTGCGGACAAACATATGCATTGAAAGAAATTGCTGTACGTGTCACTAGTGCATGACATTCAGGGCATTCAATCGTTGGCTCAGTAAATGTTGCTTTGAGAATTTGTTGCTCATCTGCGACTTCAATACCTGGAACCGGACGTTTTGTCCATGGTGTCGAAGGGCTAAGAACTTTCCCTGGTTTCACTTCTTGATTCATACTAACTCATCGAGCGCTGCTCGAAGCTCCTTGACTTTACTCACCGTCTGTTCAACAGCGTCATCCGCTGCCAACGTTGCAAAATTTTTAACGAAAGCACTACCTACAATCACGGCATCAGCAACATTACCCATTGCTTTTGCTGAAGCAGCATCACTAATACCAAAACCAACACCCACTGGAATATTAGTGGCATTTTTGATTTTTTGAATACGCGCAGCAGCTTCTGCCGTATCAAGTGTTGCTGCTCCAGTTACACCCTTAAGTGAAACGTAGTAAATAAAACCACTTGCCTGATTAGTCACATGTTGAATACGTTGATCTGTAGAAGTTGGCGCAAGCAAGAAAATTTGGTCCATATCATGTTGTTTCAACACAGTACCAAACTCTTTTGACTCTTCTGGTGGTAAATCCACAAGTAATAAGCCATCTACACCACATTGTTTCGCATGAGAAACAAACTTCTCGTAACCAATCACTTCAACCGGATTCAGATAACCCATTAAAACAACAGGTGTTTCCTGATCCTGCTCACGGAACTCTTTTACCATGTTGAGTGCATCCAACGTGTTAGTCCCTGCCGCAAGCGCACGTTCAGCTGCAAGCGCAATTACCGGACCATCAGCCATTGGATCTGAAAATGGTAAACCAAGCTCAATGACATCTACTCCTGCCGCAACCATTTTATGCAGTAACGGAACCGTTACTTGTGGCTGTGGATCACCCGCCATAACATAAGATACAAGCGCTTTACGTTGTTGGGACTTAAGCTTTTCAAAACGGGTGGCAAGACGTGACATAGGGTTGTGCTTTCCTTGAATTATTTAAAATTGAGGAGTTGTTTGTAGAAATACAAGAACATCGCATTTTAACGCTATTTTTTGTCCATTGAACAGGTCTAACGTTATGGCGATATTCGATTGTATGATTCATACAACCCATGGTGTACATTTATCAATATTTTGAAACTTTTCTCAATGATCAAAGCTTCCTATTTTCGAGCCATTATTAGATTGCCACCCGATCAAAAAATCACCACACAAAACTTATTTCTCAATATTTTTATTGGCGAGTTGTAATTCCCTTTTCCGCGTGAGTAAAGTTTGTCCTGTCAAATTTTTATGAGCACGCGCAAGTGCCGACTGATCCGAATATCCCAACTGTTCAGCAATTGTAGTGAGGCTTTCATTTTGGTGAAGTAATATTTCACAGCGTTTCATGCGTTCAGTATCTAAAATTAATTTAAATGAAGTATTTAATGACTGTAATTGACGCTGCAAGCTACGTACTGAAATATTCAACTCGATGGCAATATCCTCTATTTTAGGGGCTTGTTGCTTGTGTTTGAAATATTCATGAACAATCCAATGTATTTGCTGAGCTAAATCTGTATGTATTTTCCGCTGAGCCAATGCCTCTTCTGCTTGTTTCACTAAAAGTTGCATTAAGCTAGGGTCTGCATGTCGAGGACGAACATTCAATCCCTCACTTGCAAAAGTTAATGCATAGTAAGGTTGCTCAAATGATAATTTGCATTGAAAGAAACGCTGATAGTGAACTAATGGGCCACGTGAGCGGTGTACGAACTCAACATGCTGCAAGAGAAAATCATGGAAAGGAGCAATTTGTTTAGCAAGCTGCACCATAGCAGCTAAAGTCAGCTCACAAAGTATGATATTACTGGCATCAACTAACGGCCAATACAAACGAATGTTAGAAGCATCTTGTTCAACTTGCATAGGCACGACTTGCTCACCGTCAATCACGAGACGATGAAATTTCATGACATATTCAAGAACCTCTGAGAAGCTGCCACTTCGAGAAGCCATGTATCCCAGTACACCAAAATTGGCAGGTGTAATACAAGTTGCCATTTCTAGGGCTAAATTAGAAACTTGTAGACGAGACTCTGTCAGCTCTAAAAGTTCAAGAAAAAAGTTTAAAGAAGATTGGGCATCAATAGATGAAGCTAAAATATTTTGAACTTGACGGGCCTGAACATCTGTAAGGTTTAATGCATGCCAATCGATTCCTTTTTCTTTTAGATAAGTATTCCAAAGATAAAAATAACCATTTGAAATCGTAAAATCCTGCATGGCTCATCCTTTTTTTAATGCCATCTTGTCGCAAACTGTATAAAAATTGGCAATAACTGTCAAAACAAAGCCGACTATTAGCGACATACTAATGAACATGTTAGATGCGAGAAATAAAAATATGAACGCACATGTTTCTTATCAGGTCGAGCCAGTGGTTCGTAAAGATCTGGATTTTCATTTAAACGAAGCGCCTCGCTTTTGGTTTAATAATGATCCTTTTTTGACTCGTATGTTTGATGCGCTCAGCTTAACCTTTCCAGATGGAGAGCGTTATTTTATTGAATGTGTCCGTATGTTCCGAGACAAAATTGATGATCCCGAACTACAAAAACGGGTTGCGGACTTTATTAAACAAGAAGCTCAACACGGTATTGCTCATGACAAAATGAATCAGCTCATGAAAGAGCAAGGCATGCCTGTTGACCAGTTCACAACCACACTTAAAAGAATTTTTCGTTTTGAACTCACCAAACGTTCACCGCAATACAATATTGCAATGACGGCGGCAGCTGAACATTTAACAGCGTTAATGGCGGAAACTTTTTATAGCAATAAAAAAACTTTGGAAAATGCTCACCCCTATGTTCGAGCGCTATTCGCGTGGCATGCCATTGAAGAGATGGAGCACCGCGATGTTGCTTTTGATGTCATGAAACAAGTAGGTGAAGTTCCTGAGTCGACTCGTCGTTTTGTATTGGTTCTTACGACAGTACTAATGTTTGGCTTTACACTCTATCGCACCAACATCATGTTGAAATGTGATGGCTTTAGTCCAAGAGAAAGACTCTTGATGAACCTTAAAGGTTTACCTTGGTTCTTCGGCAAAAATGGCACATTAACTGCCATGAAAAGCCAATATTTAGATTGGTTTAAAAAAGACTTTCATCCAAGTCAGCATCCAGTCATTCGTCAATATCCTGTTTGGATTGAAACACTCGAAAAGACAAATGATCCTATTGCAGCTGGTGAGGCATTCTGGCAAGCAGGTTTATAACCTGCTTGTTACCATTTCGCATAATGTTGTTCTAGTAAACCATATTGTTCGTTGCAATTGATGATATCGGTTGCCTCATGCTCAATCGCGCCGCTAATTTTAGCTTGCCACTGATTGAACTGGCTGCCGATCATTCTTAAGTTTATATTTTCATATCGGCACCAACCAATATGCACTTGGAGATTAAGCTTTTGATCTAAAGAGCTAATTTGCCAAAGCTCATCATTTACTTTTTCAAATAAAACATCAGTTAGTGGAAATAAGACTCCGTTAATCCATAAGCAGTTTTCATTACCAAAACTTTCATTAACACCAGAAGCCAGATTTAGCCCTATACGACGCCCTTGCTCATCCCAGAAATTACATGAAAGCCAGAACCAAGCCGTTTCAGGTCGCAAAAAACCGCAGGTATCATCTAAAGAGGCAAATGTCTTTTCATCAAATTGTACGACTTGGTTTTGCTTATTAATAAACATTCCCTCTACAGCCAATGTGGTCTGCTTTTGGGTATAAGTCCAACCATTGATGCCAGTTGGTGTACACAAACTTAATATATCGGTTCCAGCACAAAAAATACGAGCGCTAAGTTGAATCTCACCATATTTAGTGACTCGAATGTATCGCACACCATTGGCATGCTGGATATCAAACTGATAAGGAGATTTAGAAAAATAACTTTGATTAAATAAAGGTTGTTCATCAAGGTAGGTTTTATGACCTAAAGGCTGAATGGCATTCCACTCGATGACTTGCCCTGTTTCATGGTCATAAATATAGAAAAAGCCATGCCCAACCCAGCCAATATCTGCAATTGCCAGACCAATACTATAGTGTTTATGTTGAATGCCGCAGAATTTAAATTTTTTATATTTTAATTGCTTACGCCAGCCTTTAAGGACCTTACCATAAGGGGTTTTATAAATATAATGTTGTACGTGAATGGTTGACGGTACAGATTCAAAACGCCCGTAGCGAGGCTGTCCATTTTCTTGAATTAAATCCATTTACCCACTTCCATATGAATATTAGATTTCAAATGACCTATACCACGGTCAAATACGTATTTTCCCAAATTGTTTCAGCAAAATCGCCTTTTATTAAATGAATATAGCGCCCTGCTACACAATCTATTGCTAAGCAGTCATCAATATCAATGACTCGATCTGTATGTGCTTTTTGCCACTGCCGATCTATAAATTGTTTACCTAATTGTTTGGCAGCTACCGCATTCGGTGCAACCACAAACTCATAACGGTGAAGTTCACCGAATTCACTTGCATTATATCCACCTAGATTAATTAAATATAATTTTAAATCATCTGGTTGTGGAGCAGCATCTGTAAAGTGAATTTGATAATTTTGCCCTTGAGAGCTAACACCAGAGAGCTTGGCCCAAGCATCAATATGTAATCCTTGAGCCTCACCAAACCAAGCCTGTTTAAGTTGAGGATAAACTTCTTCCAAAGTATCTCCTACAGCCATGACTACATCATGAACTTCTGTATTAGCGCGTGCATGACGCCCGCCTAACATCACCATAAACAAACTTGGCATTATATCCTCTTACATCTCGACCATTTCTACGCCATCAATACGTGCAACTGTCATTAAATCTTTATCACCACGACCTGAAACAGTCGCAATAATAATCTGATCTTTAGACATCGTCGGTGCAAGCTTAGAGACATAAGCCATCGCATGCGAGCTTTCAAGCGCAGGAATAATCCCTTCAATTTTAGTTAAATCACGGAAACCTTGTAGAGCTTCTGTATCATTAATCGGCACGTACTCTACACGCTTCATATCTTTCAAGAAGCTATGTTCAGGGCCAACACCCGGATAATCAAGGCCCGCCGAGATACTATGTGTCTCAATAATCTGACCTTGTTCATCACTCATCAAGTAAGTACGATTACCATGTAATACACCCACATGACCTGCATTTAACGGCGCAGAGTGTTTACCAGTTTCAATACCAAAACCAGCTGCTTCAACACCATACATTTTCACGTTGGCATCGTTTAAGAATGGATAGAACAAGCCCATTGCATTTGAACCACCACCTACACAGGCAACTAATGCATCTGGTAAGCGACCTGCTTGTTCCAAAATCTGTTTGCGTGCTTCACGGCCAATGATCGACTGGAAGTCACGAACGAGTTGAGGGTATGGATGTGGGCCTGCAACTGTACCAATTACATAGTATGTCGTATCAACGTTGGTTACCCAGTCACGCATCGCTTCGTTCATGGCATCTTTCAGCGTTTTAGAACCACTTTGTACAGGAATAACTGTAGCGCCCAACAAACGCATACGGTAAACGTTCATGGCTTGACGCTTAACGTCTTCGGCCCCCATATAAACAACACATTCAAGACCTAAACGTGCTGCAATCGTTGCAGTTGCAACACCATGTTGCCCAGCGCCCGTCTCGGCAATAATACGTTTTTTACCAGAAAGCTTTGCCAATAACGCCTGACCAATCGTGTTGTTTACCTTGTGTGAGCCAGTATGGTTCAAGTCTTCACGTTTAAGATAAATTTGCGCACCACCTAACTCTTTTGACCATCGCTCAGCATAATAAAGTGGACTAGGACGACCTACATAGTAGGCGAGATCGCGGTCGAATTCTGCCAGAAACTGTTCATCATTTTTCATGCGGGAATAGAGATTTTCTAAATCTTCTAATGCCGCCATTAAAGTTTCTGACACAAAACGTCCGCCATGGATACCAAAATGCCCTGCAGCATCTGGGTACTGTGTATAGTCAATCACATTGTTTTGCTGATCCACGTTGGACTCCTTGCATAAATCTTTCAATGAGTTGTTGGTCTTTTATACCTTTTGCGGATTCTACGCCTCCGCTCACATCTACTGCAAAAGCACCGGTAGTATGAATAGCGTCTATGACATTGTCAGGGGTTAAACCACCTGCCAAGATTAAAGGAATATCAAGTTTTGGGAATTTAGACCAGTCAAACTGATGTCCTGTGCCCCCTTTAAGCTCAGGATGCCACGCATCGAGCAATACAGCACTGGCACCAGCCGCCTGATATTTTTGAATTTCAGCAATTACATCTAAATCAGGTTTAACCTGAATCGCTTTATACCAGCGACGTTTACAATAGCGAGCTATTTCCTGACATTGTTCTGGAGTTTCATCGCCATGTAGTTGTAATACATCTAGGGGAACACAATCAAGTACATCCTGAATTTCAGTAGCACTCGCATTTACAAACAAACCTATCATTTGTACATAAGGTGGAATTACTTTTGCTAATTCTTGGGCCTGTTCAACCGTAACATGTCTTGGGCTTGGCGGAAAAAAAACAAAACCAATCGCATCTGCTCCAGCAGCAACAACTGCTTGAACATCTTGAATACGAGTAATTCCACAGATTTTTGCTCGTGTACGTTTTTGGTTTGATTGGCTCATGATCTGCCTAAACTACAACCATTTCTTAAAATAAGCGCCATTGTAATGCAATTTTTGTCCCTTGCGTAAAAGTTCTCAGGGAATTGCTCCAAATGACATTGTATGAAGTAAATCGCCACTTTATACTGCGTAAAATTGGAAACAAGTGTAAGCAATTCATGCTTTAGGGAAGCTGGTGAAAGTCCGGCACTGCCCCCGCAACGGTAACAATGTAAAGCATATTTTTTAAGTCGTTCTCGACTTACACCACTGCAGTAATGTGGGAAGGTGAATATGTCCATAAATTAAATATGGCGCTGAAGTCCGGAGACCTACTTGTTTCATCTATCTACCCGATCATTCACGTGGGGTGAATGTATGGAGCATGTTATGTCTAAGTCTTTTCAACCTACTCGTCTGGTAGGGGCTATCGCTATTGCGATGGGGTTTTCACCTGTTATTTTTGCTGAAGATACAACGAATGTAACTCAGCTTGATCCAATTGTAGTGACTGCTTCCAAAAGTGCTGAAAAAGCGAGTGAAGTTCCGGCGCGTATTTCAGTGATTTCAAAAGAAGAAATTGAAAAAAATCCTATTTCAAATTTATCTAGTATCTTACAAAAAGATGCATCTATTTATATCAAACAAAATGGTGGTCTTGGACAAGGCACTAATCTTTTGATTCGTGGTACAAATCCAAATCATGTACTGTTATTAAAAGATGGAGCACGTCTAAATACTCCAAATACCCTTTCTCCGATCTATCCTGAACTTTTAGATACAACTAATCTTGACCGCATTGAAATCTTAAAAGGTCCTGCATCAGTTCAATATGGTACTGATGCGATTGGCGGTGTGATCCAAATGATTACATCTTCACCTGAAAGAAACTCTGCATTCGTTACAGGTATTTATGGTGAAGATAATACTTATAAAGCGATTATTGGAACAGATTTAGTCAGCAATGAAGGGTTCTTTGCTCAAATTCGTGGGCAAAGTATGGAAAGTGATGGAACGCATATTTTCAACACTCAACCAGACAATTTAAAAGCTGCTTATGATCAAAAAGGTTATAGCGCAAAAATAGGTTATGACAACAAGAACAACCTAAATGCAAATGTTGAAATTTCTCAAAACAAGGGTGCTAATAATTATTCAGACAATGGTGGCATAAGCAATACAGCTAAACGTGAGTTTGACAATCAATTATTCAGCACTAGAGTCGAATATAAACCTACATCTAATATCACTATCAATACAAGATATTCTAATTTTAAAGATACACAAGATTATCGTGAATCATCACCTTATCATGCCGACACTAAACGCAATGAAGGTGATTTAAATGTTAAGTGGCAATTTACACAGGCACAAAACATCTTGGTTGGCACAAGTATTGATAATACAGAGTATCAAGATGCCTCCATTTTAAATGGAAAGCAAGATATTGACTCTACTGGCTATTATCTACAACATCAATATAAAACTGATAAAATCAGCACGCAATTAGGCGTCCGCCTCGAAGATAATGAAAAATTTGGAACACATAATGTAGGACAAGGGGCTATTCGTTACTTTGTATTACCGTCAACCAGTATATATGCAAATATCGGAACAGCATTTAGAGCTCCGTCACTTACTGAATTGTATTATCACAGCGAAGCGGATTATGGTTCTTTTGGAATTTATCATACTTATGGGAATACTAATCTAAAACCAGAAGAAAGTACTTCATATGAAATTGGCTTAGATCATCAGTTTACTCCTGCATTAACAGCATATTTATCGGCATACAAAACAGACGTCAAAAATTTAATTGCCTCAACTTCAAGCTTTGATGTTGCAACTAATACAACGACAAGTACTTATGAAAATCTAAACAAAGCACAATTTTCTGGTGGAGAAGTTGGATTTAAATGGAAACAAGATGATCTATTTTTATCGACTGAATATGCCTATGTAAAAACTGAGAATAAAGAAACTGGTTTAGAAATTGCTTATCGACCTAAACAAACACTTACCTTAACTACAGGCTTAGAAAATGCTGTTTACGGTGTTAGCGCTTCTGTTATTGCCCGCTCTAGCTCTAATGCGCAGAATAGCTCTAATCCACAAAAAGTACCAGGCTATGCTACTGTCGATTTAAATGCTTACTGGAATATCAATCCAAACGTTAAAGTATTTACTAATATCGAAAATGTAGGTGATGCTGAATATAAAACAGTTTACAACTTTAGTAACTGGTATGTGAACGGTGGCCGTCAAGCTTCTGTTGGCGTAACTTTCCGTTATTAATTACTCACGCCAACTATAAAAATATTTTCTTAACTCCAGTTTCGGGGTAATGTTCTGACCGACATTATCCCTTTTTTATGTTCAGGATATCCATCATGGGACACCGTTTAAGCAAAATCTATACACGCACAGGCGACTCAGGTACAACAGGTTTAGGCGATGGTTCTCGTGTTGCCAAGGATGATTTACGAATTACGGCACTTGGTGATGTTGATGAACTCAACGCCATTATTGGGGTACTTCGTGCTCAAATCACAGATAGCCAAGTAACTGATAAGGCTGATTGGGATAAAAGCTTAAGTCTGATTCAACATTGGCTTTTTGATTTAGGTGGAGAGGTTTGTATTCCAAATTACAATCTACTCCAGCCCGTTTGTATTGAATTTCTTGAAAAAGAAATTGACCGTATGAATGAAGACTTACCGATGCTTAAGGAGTTTATTCTACCATCTGGTTCTTTATCTTGTAGTTATGCTCATCAAGCTCGTGCCGTTTGTCGTCGTGCAGAGCGATCACTCATGTCGGTGCAAACTCGTGATCAAAATATTCAAACCACGGCGCTCCAGCTTTTAAACCGTCTATCTGACTGGTTATTTGTCGCATCACGCGCTTTACAGCGTGCCGAAGGCGGACAAGAAGTACTTTGGCAAAAAAATATTAATGAGATTATTTAAAAATAGATTAGATTAAACATGGTCTCTGGTCTTTTTAAAGAGACCATAGTCAAAATATTTCATAGAAGAAAATTATGCGCATTATTGGTCATCGTGGTGCACGCCGAGAAGCTCCTGAAAATACACTTGGTGGGTTTCAGCACATAAAAAATTTAGGTATTCGTGGTGTCGAATTCGATATTCGTCAGCTTCAAGACCAAGAGTTAGTTGTTATTCATGATGATAGTTTTTTACGTACAGCTGGAGTCGATCAAGTTGTAGAGCAATCTACTTTGGCTCAAGCGTTGTCATTTGATCATCGTCAAAGCTGGCCCAATTGGCCAACCTCTGAACCAACGCCTACACTAAAAGGTGTTTTAAATTTACTTGATAATTTCGATCATATTGAAGTTGAAGTTAAAGCTGTAAGAGATATGGTGTTGGCCGAAAAACTCGTTCAAAAGCTTGAGACTGAATTACAGGGTTTTGAGAAAGTTGTAACCATCACAAGTTTTGATCTTCAAATTTTAACTGCCTTACGCGATATAAACTCTCAATTTAAACGCGGATTGTTAGTTGAACTTCCGGTTGGCGCAACAGCGATTGAACTCGCGCATCAGTATGGGTGCTGTCATATTGGTTGGCACGATCAGCTGGCAACAGATGAAATGATTCAATTATCACATCAAGCTGGTTTGAACATTAGTGTCTGGACAGTCAATGATGTAGAAAGAGCAAAAAGACTACGTGATTTAGAAGTTCAGGGCTTAATTACAGATATTCCAACCACGATGTTACAAGCCCTATAAATATAAAAAAGGTGGTAAAAACCACCTTTTATTTCTTTTGTGCCTGAATGAGACGCTGACCATTCTGGTCAAGTAAATATAGCGTATTACCTACGAGTTGGAAGCGTTGAATACGTTGCAAAGCATCTACCAACTCTGCTTCTTGAGCCAAAGCACCATCACAGCTTGAATGACCTGCATTTACTTGCATATCAAGTTTTTGCTGGCTGAAATTAAATGTATAACGGCCAAAAACAGCATTACAGCCAGTATGGCCCGATACTGTTTTGACTGCTGAGTTCAGTGAAAGAGTTGGCCATTGGTTAAAGAATTTTGCCTTATGACCACTGATCTGAGTGATCTGCCAATCAATATCTTGAATGCCATCTGGACTCACTCTCTTTTTTACAACAGGGGTTTGAGTCTGATGAACTGTTCTTTTTGGTTGAACTTTTTTCGTAGTTTGTTCGGGTGCACTTTGACATGCGGCTAATACAAGACTGATTGTGACCAAGATACACTTCAATGATAATTTTCTTGAAATATCAATGCTGTTCTTTTTTTTCAATCGTTGTACGTTCATTAAACAACTTCTCCTGCTTGAAAAACTCTTTGACATAGTTTAATTCTGTTACGGTTCTTTCAATACATCTGTACAATAATGCTAGTGATTCTCACTAAGCACGTGCTAATATGAAGGATAGAATAGCAATATATCTTGATGATTGGTTTTGCTATGTCGTTTTGTCTTTGTACCTTGTTTCACAAGGATTCTAGGAGCGCTGCCGGATATGACTTCCGCCCCACTCAAAGCCCCAATTAACTGGACCGCTAGCATTACCTTAATTGGTTTACCAATTCTTGCCGCAATCATAATCCCGATTTATGCGTATTTTTATGATTTTAGTGTAAGCGCATGGGTAAGCTTATTTTTTCTTTTAGCTCTAAGTAGTATGGGGATTACTGCTGGTTACCATCGCCTTTGGGCTCACCGAGCTTATGAAGCGTCGTTACCGCTTAAAATTCTTTTAATGATCGGTGGAACATTTGCCGTACAAAATAGTATTTTGTTCTGGGCATCTGGTCACCGTACTCACCATCGACATGTTGATGATGTTGATGAAGATCCGTATTCAATTGAGCGTGGTTTTTGGTATGCCCATATGGGTTGGATGATCCGCGATCATTCACCATCTGAGCCAGACTTTAAAAATGCACCAGACCTACTCAATGATAAATTGGTCATGTTCCAGCATAAATATTACGCACTACTTGTAGTCGCAGTTCATGTTGGTATTTTAGGTTTAATTGGTTGGGCAACAGGTGATCTATGGGGTGTAGTCCTCCTAGGTGGTCTCTTACGTTTAATCATTAGCCATCAAGTTACATTCTTTATTAACTCGCTTTGCCACATGTTTGGTAAACGTCCTTATACAGACGAAAACTCAGCACGTGATAATTTCTGGTTAGCTATTGCCACTTGGGGCGAGGGTTACCACAACTATCACCATATCTTCCAATACGACTATCGTAATGGTGTGAAATGGTGGCAATATGACCCAACAAAATGGTTGATCTGGTCATGTTCTAAAATTGGTTTAGCTAAAAATTTACGTCGTATTCCAAGCTTTAATATTAAAAAAGCAGAACTGGCGATGAAATTTAAATACGCTGAACAAGACCTAGCTATTTATGGTCATGATGTAAATGCAGACATTACTCAAATGAAACAACGTATTGCACAAGAGTACGAAGCATTTACACACACCTTAAATGATTGGGCAAAACTTAAAGAACAAGAGTTACAAGCGAAAAAAGCAGCAATGGCTGAAAAGATTCATAGAATGGATCATAAGCTTAAAGTTGATTTTCAATTGCTTGAACACCGTTTAAGTCATCACCGCGAATGCTTAGAAACACTGATGCGTAGTGTTAAAAAGAATACCAACGTGGTGTCAGACTAAAATAAATTCTGATCTAAAATAGCTCTTTCGGGAGCTATTTTTATGCCTGCTTTTTAACTGTGTTATAGTGAAATCTGCTCTCTCTATTTTGCTCAGCCTATGCAGTTTAATCCTCTCTACCCTTCACTTCCGTCTAAATTATTTCATGTTCAGCAACCATCACCTTTACGTGGTGCAAAAGCAGGACATTTTAACAGTGCTTTGGCTGATGAACTGCAATGGTCAGAAGACGATAAAAATGCATGGGTTGAGATCTGTAGTGGACAGCGTACATTCCCTGAATTTCCGTCTCTTGCGATGGTCTATGCTGGCCACCAATTCGGACAATGGGCAGGACAACTCGGCGATGGACGTGGCTTACTGATTGCGCAAATACTGAATACAAAGGGTCAAACCATTGACCTACATCTCAAAGGTGCAGGTCCTACGCCTTATTCAAGAATGGGCGATGGGCGAGCAGTATTACGTTCTGTGGTCCGTGAATATTTAGCAGGACATGCTCTAAATGCTTTAGGCGTCGCATCTAGTCATGCAGTCGGTTTTACAACCTCGACTCAAGGTGTACAGCGTGAAAAACTAGAGTTAGGCGCAATGCTACTTAGAACATCTGAATGTCATATTCGTTTAGGACACTTCGAATGGATTAATCAATATGCGCCTGAATTGCTGTCAGAATTCACTCAAAAATGTATTGAATGGCATTATCCAGAATGCTTAGAAACTGAAAATCCAATTTTATCCTTTGCAAAAAAGGTAGTTGAATGTACTGCAATTATGATTGCGAAATGGCAATTGGTTGGGTTTGCTCATGGAGTGATGAATACCGATAACTTAAATATTACAGGTTCAACACTCGATTTTGGTCCATATGGCTTTATGGAGCGTTTTCGCCCGAACTGGATCAACAACCATTCCGATTATCAAGGTCGTTATACTTACCAAAATCAACCAAGTATAGGCCATTGGAACTTATGGACGTGGCTAAACAACTTAATTCCTCTCGCTGAACCTGAACAAAAAGATAAGTTTAAAGAAGAGTTAGCACGTTGCTTAGAACAATTTGAACCAATCTTTTTAGAACACTATGGACAAGGTTTATGTCAAAAAATGGGACTTCCCCATTTCCACAAAGACAGCCTTGATTGTAGTTTTGCGTTTTTAAGAATCTTACAAACTGAACAACTCGATTACACTCAAAGTTTTATTCGTCTTCAAAATAAAGAATATAAAACTCTACGAGATGATTGCCTTGATATTCGACAGTTTGATGAGTTTCTTAGCCAATATCAAAGTATTCGTGAACATCAAGATACTGATGAACTTGATGCAAATATGCAAAAAGCAAATCCGATTTATATTTTACGGAATCACATGGCTCAGCGTGCTATTGAAGCAGCGGAAAGAGATGATTTTAGCGAAGTAGATCGTTTATTTAAGCTACTTAATCATCCATACACAAGACAACCAGAGCTTGAGCAACCACAAGATTTAGGGCCATTACCAAGTGATGTTCCAGATGTAGCAGTGAGCTGTTCATCTTAATATTAAAAAAACTAAACTCTCTTAAGTCATTCTCAACACTTAAGAGAGTTTCTTACACATCAAAGAATAATATATGAAAATTAAACCCCTCATTATTTGTACATTTCTTATCATTCTACTGGGAATCGCTTTTTATAATTATGAAAAATATTTACCGACTTTTACGTCAAGCCATCAAGCGCTTTCAAAAGAAGAAATATTAGAACTCATAAAGACCAAGCCAGTTACCTCAATTGAAGTGTTTAAAAACCAACGCCTACTTCTGCTCAAGAGTAATCAGGACGTGATTCGGCAATATCCGATTCGTCTCGGCTTTAATCCCAAAGGACATAAACACTTTGAAAATGATGGTAGAACACCTGAAGGAATTTATTCTATAGATTGGCGAAACTCACAAAGTGCTTACTATAAATCTTTGCATATTTCGTATCCCGATGCGAAAGATATTGCTTATGCCAAGCAACATAATCAACCAACAGGAGGAGATATCATGATTCATGGATCTGTTCCGAAATCATTACTCTCCATGCCTTTTAGCTCGACTTATATGCCCCATAAGGATTGGACGTTAGGATGTATCGCGGTTAGAAATGTAGATATAGATGAAATTTGGCAATTAGTACCCAATCAAACTAAGATTATAATTTATCCATAAAATTTTTAAAACTATCCACATTTTCTGTGGATAACATTGTGGTTATCCACAGAATAACTTTTATGAAGACTTACTCTTCAGGATATTCGAAGCGATAACCTACACCATAAACTGCTTGAATCCACTCATGGCGGTTACCAGTTTCCGCTGCTTCACTAATTTTTCGTCGCAAGTTTTTGATATGGCTGTCAATCACACGATCGGCAACATCAAAGCTATCTGGATTAATATGATCCAATAATTGTGCACGTGAATAAACTTGCCCCACATGCTCTAAAAATAGCTCAAGTAAGCGAAATTCGGTTGGCGTTAAGCTCAACGATTTTTGTTGATACCAAATTCTTTGTTGTGCTTTATCAATTCGGAAAGAATCATTTTGTTCAGGTTCTGCCTTACGCTCTAAACGGCGTAAAACAGCTTGTACACGAGCCACTAACTCTTTTGGGCTAAATGGTTTACATACGTAATCATCAGCTCCCATGTTAAGACCTAATACTCGGTCAATTTCTTCGGTACGGGCAGTGACCATAATAATCGGTAAATCTGATTGTTCACGAACTTTACGGCAAATCGTTAAACCATCCATTCGTGGAACCATTAAGTCCAGAATCATCAAATTTGGTTTACGTTGCTGGAAACTCGCATAGGCATCTTGACCATCATGAAACATACTTACTTCAAAACCGGCAGCTTCAAGATAATCACGCACCAAATGCGCCAATTCGACTTCATCTTCAACCAACATCACATGTTTCATGAGATATTTTTCCTTTTATATTTAACTCTGCTTTTTAAAAGTAAGTACACAACGTAAACCACCTAATGGTGAATGTTCAAAACTGAGTGTACCACCAAGCGCCTGCGCAATCTTACAAGACAAAGCTAAGCCCAGCCCTGTTCCACCTGTACTACGCGTACGCGAATCATCTACGCGATAGAAACGTTCACCTAAACGGGATAACTGCTCATCACTTAAACCATAAGGACTATCATCGACATACAAAGTCCACTCTTGAGGAGTCTGGCTTGTATGAATATGAATTTTGCCACCTGTTTCTGTGTAACGAATACTATTACTAATTAAATTAACAATAATCTGTTTAAAACGGTCACGGTCTAATAATAGCGGAGAACTTGTTCCTTCAACTTGAATTTCGAGACCAGCCTGCTCAAGTTTGGGTTTAAAGTTTTCAACTTCTTGTAGTACCACTTCCCATGGATTTACAGAGCTCAAATAACACTTAAGCTGCTGAGCATCTGCCTGCGCCAAGTCTGCAAGGTCTTGGGTCAATTTTTTCAAGCTTGAAACCTGACGCATCATTGCATCTAAATGTTCAGGAGTTGCTTTTCGAATCCCGTCTTGCATCGCTTCAATTTGTGCTTGCAATACAGCCAAAGGCGTTTTTAATTCATGAGAAGTATCTGCCACCCATTGACGTCGTGACTCTTCATGCTGATGTAAAATCTCTGCCAAATGGTTCAACTGGGTTGATAAATCACCTAGCTCATCATTTCGCTTAATGACCACTTGGTGTTGATAATTTCCTTTGGTTAATTCATTGGTTGCATTTAATAAACGCTGAATTGGCTTTTTAAAATAAGTCGCCATTAACAGTGCTGCAACTAGACTTGAAAGTAAGGTTAAAGCATAAATTAAGAGTAAATAACGCTTTTGATTACTAAAAAAGTTAATACTCAAAGCGTCTTCTTTATCTAAAACAGGCTTTAAACCTAAATATCCCACGACTTTATTATTTAAAATAATCGGGCGAAATGACATTTGATCTGAAGAAGGCGGTTCACCTACCACAAACTGGTGCTGTGCATCATATAGAGATAGACGCGAACTCAATCCTAAACGGTCTGGTAAAGCGATAAAACGTTTCTTCCCATTTTGGGTTTCAATATCTTTTAGGCTTCCCTTCTTTGACTTATTTTTATCATCACTTGGACGAAACTGGTTTGCACTTAAGGGGAATCTTAGCCCTTCAAAGGGTTGATATTGAGAAGGTAAATTTTGCTCAAGCGTTCTTAACTCTTCATCACTAAAAATAGTATTTTTATTGGTCGGTGCAACTTGCGGTGAAATATTAATAAGGGCATGTTCATCAAAAGAATGCTGCTGTATGGCAATGTCATATTGACGACGAAGCCACCACTGCGAGAGACGATCGTAGTCATCGGGAGCCGCGGTTCCTTCGATTTGTAAAATCTGTGCCTGAATCGCATTTCCCCAATCATGGTATACCGTATAAACATCACCCAGATTGGTAATGAGGCGGTCTAGTTTCTGCATTTCAACGTCAGCCACATATTTGGCAAAGTTCTTTTGCATTGTCCAGTGCAAAACGCTCAAGCTTGCAGTCGCAATAAGCAATGTGGTGAGCAAGACTGTCAAAAATAACCGTAATGCAATGGGAACACGTAGAACGTTCAAAAGCACTCTCTCATTTTTACGCTATATTTTGCATTGTAACCAACAACGAAAAGAAAAACTCTCCATTGTTTCTACATCTTTATTATCTAATCTTTAAGCCATCAGAAAACACAACATTAAAGGGCTTTAAATATGAAAATGACGGCTAAAATTGCATTATTCAGTGCAGCAATTGTAACTATGGGTAGTTTGGCTGCTTGTCAATCAACAACTCAACCACCTAAGCCAGAACATGGCATGATGCAAGATGGCCCACGTAATGGTCACCACCATCGTATGAAACACCGTGAATTTACGCCTGAACAAAAAGCAGCATGGGAACAACACCGTGCAGAGCGTAAAGCTCGTTTTGAGCAAATTCAAAAAGCATGTGAAGGTAAAGCTGTTGGACAAACTGTCAATGTTCAAGTTGGAGATAAAACACTTGAAGGTACATGTAACCTCCGCTTTGAGCCAAAACGTCCTCAACCACCAGTCAATGCCCCTGCTCCAGTAGCGACTCAAGCAAAATAATTCTAAAAACAGTAAAACAAAAGGCGCCAGAAGGCGCCTTTTATTTATACATAACTATTTACGATTTTGACTATTTGTCTCATCTAAACTTCATCAAAAGTGTTTACACTCAAAGCACTTACATAGTTCAAGTATTTTTTTCTTGACTTTGCAGTCACAAAGTAAAGGCCCCGAGGTGCTTGTACAGTTATGCAAGTTGTTGCACGATGTAATAGTTCAAGGTGCCTTATGGCACATTATCGTAGATTAGGATTATAACTCTGGTTTCACCAGTATTGAGGAACCCGATATGCCACAATACAAAGCGCCCTTACGTGATATGCAATTCGTTTTGCATGAATTATTAAATGCTGAAGAACACTATGCAAAATTACCTGACTTTCAAGGTAACGTAAGCCGTGAATTGGTTGATCAATATTTAGAAGCTGCGGCAGACTTCTGTGAAAATGAACTTTCTCCTTTAAACCAAGTTGGCGACCGTGAAGGTTGTACTTGGAATGATGGTGTTGTAACTACACCAACAGGCTTTAAAGAAGCTTATCAAAAATACATCGAACTTGGCTTCCCGTCTTTATCAGCAGAAGAACAATACGGTGGTCAAGGCTTACCTAACTCTTTAGGTATCGCAATTTCAGAAATGGTAGGTAGCTCTAACTGGGCATGGGGTATGTACCCTGGTTTGTCTCACGGTGCAGTACGTACATTAGAACATCATGGTTCTGAAGAGCAAAAAAATACTTACTTACCAAACCTTGTTTCAGGTGTTTGGACAGGTACGATGTGTTTAACTGAATCTCATGCAGGTTCAGACTTAGGTATTATCCGTACTAAAGCAGAACCAAATGCAGATGGTAGCTATGCAATCTCTGGCGAGAAAATCTTTATCTCTGCTGGTGAACACGACATGGCTGAAAACATTATCCATATCGTTCTTGCTCGTCTACCAGGCGCACCAAAAGGGACTAAAGGGATTTCGTTATTCATCGTTCCTAAGTTCAATGTCAATGCAGACGGATCTCTAGGCGAACGTAATGCCGTACGTTGTGGTTCAATCGAACACAAAATGGGTATTCACGGTAACGCGACTTGTGTCATTAACTTTGACCAAGCAAAAGGTTATTTAATTGGCCCTGAAAACCGTGGTTTGAACTGTATGTTCACCTTCATGAACACAGCACGTATTGGTACTGCGGTTCAAGGTTTATCTGCATCTGAGTCTTCTTTCCAAGGCGCTTTAACTTACGCGAAAGAACGTTTAGCTATGCGTTCACTTTCTGGTCCTAAAGCTCCAGAAAAAGAAGCAGATCCAATTATCGTTCACCCTGCCGTTCGTAACATGCTTTTAACTCAAAAAGCGTTTGCTGAAGGTGGTCGTGCACTTGTTTACTTACTTGCTCAATATGCAGATATCGTTGAAAAAGGCGAAACTGAAGAAGAGCGTAAGTTTGCTGACAACATCTTGTCTTTATTGACTCCAATTGCAAAAGCATTCTTAACTGAAACAGGTTCTGAATCTGCTAAGCACGGTGTTCAAGTGTTCGGTGGTCATGGCTTCATTTCTGAGCATGGCATGGAGCAAATCGTACGTGATACACGTATTGCTTGCTTGTATGAAGGTACAACTGAAATTCAGGCACTGGACTTGTTAGGCCGTAAAGTTTTACAAACTCAAGGTGCAATGCTTCGTGATTTCACTAAGATTGTTCACAAGTTTGTAGAAGCAAATAAAGACAATGCTGCCATGAAAGAATTTGTTGAGCCACTTGCTGCGCTGAACAAAGAATGGGGCGACCTCACTATGCAAATCGGTATGCGTGCAATGCAAAATCCGGATGAAGTGGGTGCAGCGGCTGTAGATTACCTCTACTTCTCTGGTTACGTTACTTTAGCTTATCTATGGGCTCGTATGGCGCTTGTAGCACAAGAGAAATTAGCTGCGGGTACAACCGATGTTGATTTCTACAATGCGAAAGTAACTACTGCTCGCTTCTACTTCAAGAAAATTTTACCGCGTGTACGCTCTCATGTAGATGTTATCGCAGGTGGTTTAGACCCATTGATGGCATTAGATGCTGAACATTTCGCTTTCTAATCATAGTTAGTTGCGATATGCAATGTTAAAAACCAAAAAAGGACTGCTCAGTTTTGACGGTCCTTTTTTTATAAAATCAATGATAAATTTAGATTTTAAATTCAATATCCATTTCGTTTTACAGGATATCTAGCACAGGCCGATGTGCACAAAAAAGGTGAACGATTATGCCAATTTACAATGCTCCTTTAGCTGATATGAAATTCATCTTAAATGATGTATTTAAAGCAGAACAATTTTGGCAGGCTAATGAGAAACTCGCTCATGTAGATGCTGCAACAGCTGAAGCAATTTTAGAAGAAATGGCTAAATTTGCTCAGAATGTGACTCATCCATTAAACCGTACTGGTGATGAAGAAGGCGCTCGCTACGAAAACGGCGAAGTCTTTACTCCTGCTGGCTTTAAAGATGCATTTCGTCAATATGCAGAAGGTGGTTGGATTGGCTTAGGTGCAGATGAAGAATGGGGCGGTCAAGGCATGCCAAAAATGCTTACCGTTCTTGCGGATGAAATGTTATTCGCGACAAACCCATCTTTCATGCTCTACCCACTTCTTTCAGTAGGTGCAGGTATGGCTTTAAGTAGCTACGCATCTCAAGAGCAAAAAGAAACGTATTTACCTAAGATTTATTCAGGTGAATGGTCAGGTACCATGTGTTTGACTGAACCACATGCCGGTACTGACTTAGGTATTATCAAAACTAAAGCCGAGCGCAATGAAGATGGTACTTATAACATTACAGGTACTAAAATCTTCATCACTGGCGGTGACAACGATTTAGCAGAAAACATCATTCACTTGGTACTTGCTAAAACTCCAGATGCTCCTGCTGGTTCACGTGGTATCTCGCTATTTATTGTACCGAAATACCTTGTAAACGAAGACGGTTCTTTAGGTGACCGTAACCATGTTGGTCCAGGTTCTATTGAACATAAGATGGGGATCAAAGCATCTGCAACTTGTGTGATGAACTTTGACGGTGCGAAAGGTTACCTCGTTGGTAAAGAAAACGAAGGCCTTGCTGCCATGTTCGTGATGATGAACTACGAACGTTTATCAATGGGTATTCAAGGTTTAGGTGCTTCTGAATTTGCTTATCAAAATGCTGCTCAATACGCGACTGACCGTTTACAAGGTCGTAGTGCAGCTGGTGTTCAGTCACCAAGCAAACCCGCTGATAGCATTTTAGTCCACGGCGATGTACGTCGTATGTTGTTAAATGTACGTGCAAACAACGAAGCTTCTCGTGCCTTTGCAGTTTATGTAGGCCAGCAGCTCGATATCACTAAATTCTCAACTGATGCAGAAGCCGTGAAAAAAGCCAATGACCGTGTTGCGCTTTTAACCCCAATTGCAAAAGCTTACCTCACAGATACAGCCTTCCAAGCGACATTAGATGCTCAAATGGTATTTGGTGGTCACGGTTATATTCGTGAATGGGGTATGGAGCAATGTATCCGTGATCTTCGTATTGCTCAAATCTACGAAGGAACTAACGGCGTTCAATCTCAAGATTTAATTGGTCGTAAAACCATTAAATGTGGCGGTGCATTCATTGCTGAATACATCACTGAAATTCGTGACTTTGCAAATGACCTAGACACTGATTTGAACTTCATTAAAGATGCAACTTTAGATGCTGCAACTGAAATCGAAGCAATCACTCAGTTTATTATTGAGCAAGCTGCAGAGAACGTAGAGTTCCCGAACTCTGCTGCTGTTGATTACTTACATGCAGTGGGTCTACTCAGCTTCTCTTATATGTTTGCAAAAATTGCTGCCGCTGCTAAAGATAAATCTGGTGATTTCTACCAAAACAAACTTGCATTGGCTCAATACTTTGTTGAACGTATCTTGCCAGATATTGATGCACGGATTGCTAAAATCAAAGCTGGTTCTGACTTAATTATGGGCTTTAGTGAAGATTACTTTACAAACCAAGCGTAATTAAATTTTTTATAAAAGCGCCTGAAAAATCAGGCGTTTTTTTATTTTGTATTTACTATTTCCATTGGCACAAAATTTGTTTAATTTCTAAACATTCTCATATTAAAAAAGATTTTACTATGCCTGATCCCAAAAAGTTTGAAAGAACCCTTGATCGGTTTGGACATTATGCTGTTGAGGCTTTTCATTATTTAGCCTTATTTATCATAGGCTGTATGATTGCTTGGTCTGCTGCTCATACCGTTTTTGAAATTCTGACCGTCAAAAAATATGCATCAATCGATGACATCTTATTGTTATTTATTTACCTAGAACTTGGGGCAATGGTTGGAATTTACTTTAAAACCAATCATATGCCTGTACGTTTTCTTATTTATGTCGCCATTACAGCCCTAACACGTTTACTGATTTCTGATATCCAACATGACCATAAAGCTGACCTTGATCAAGTCATTATTACTGGCTCAATTCTTATTTTAGCCTTATCTATTTTAGTTGTCCGTTTTGCTTCTTGGCACTACCCATCTGTTATGAAAGAAAAACATTCAAAAACGCCTACTTCTTTAAAAACACCCCAACCGCAAGATGACGAGTTGGCATAAAAAAATGGCCCTAAGCTGGCCATTTTTTATTTTACATTTAACGAACTCGATAAATGTGATGTTTCGAGTCAACCAATAAGTATTGGTTAGGAGTCTTCACCCAGTGGTATCCACGTGGTGGTGCATATAAGCGATGTGCACGCCAGTCTGAGACATAATAACGGCTATTACGGTATTCCACAGGAATACGATCACCGCGCTTAAAGGCTACATATCGGCCATAATGGTTGCCACGCTCAGAATGTGACCAAACAGGAGCTCTATGATCATTGCGGTGGTCATAACGATAATCATGACGCTGTTCATAGCGATTATGGTCTTTACCGTGATAGTTATCCCAACGATGATTTGAATCGGCCATCGCAGTTGCCGACATACCCAACATTAATGTTGAAAGTACGAGAACAATAGGCTTTTTCATGGAGTATTCCTTTTTATCTTGATCTGAAGCTAGATTAAGAGAGAGTCAAGGAGAAACCATGAATAAAATGGCTTTGATTGATATTGTTTGTAATGACTATAAAGAAAATATGAAGAATCTGTATCTGTGCTACCATTAGCATTTTTCAAGCTAGGTCAATTGCTGTGTCTGAAATCAGTTTTGAACGTCTTCATCAATTTTTCTGCAAAGTTCCAAGTGTACAAGAAGCCCGTATCATGGCTCATGGAGCAGATGGCGAACACGCTTGGTGGTTTAAGTTCAGTATTGATGTACAACACCCTCTCGCATGGCAAACCGTTCAAGAATTAGGTCATGTTTTAAATTACCTGTCGACGAATGAACGTTTACCTACTTTATTCTTTCCTGTGTCTCCACCACCTTACATGAATGGTGAAGCAAAAGATTTTTTATCATGGGTTATTCAGTGTAATCACCCTGAGTTTTCTCCAGATGTGGTTTGTGATTGGCTTGAAGCGCGTTTGCCGAATCCTGTAGATGATGAGTCGCAGTGGAAAATTAAGACGGATTTGAGTGAAATAGAGAAGTTAGATGATAAGGCTTTGGATCAGTTGATTCCGCCTACTGCTTAACTCGGACTTATGGCACAGCCCTTACTTACAATAATATTTGAATGTCTTTTATATAAGCTAATGCCTCACTTTTGAGAGGTCAAAAGTGACAAAAACCTTTGTTTCACTGATGTTGCTTCCATGCAACACAGTGAAACGGCGACATCCATGTCGCCAATCACCTTGCTACTTTTTGGAAAACTTCAAGATAGTAATTAAAAAGTCGATAAACCTGACCATTCCATAAAACGATAAATCCAATACTTCACTTTAGACTCATCGGCATACTTCGCATAGTCTACGCTCATCTGTCTACCTTGTAGGTTTGACCACGAAGTATTGAAGTAATTCTGAGCATCTTTAAAGACTTGATCTTGAACTTTGCCTACAACCAACATATCCGTTTCAAGGTTATAATTTTTTAAATTACGGGCTGTAAAATTGGCAGATCCTACAATTAACACAGCTTGTTGAGCATTATATTTCAAGATCATTTTGCTATGGTTCTGCTCACCATGGGTATCACACCAACGAATTGGAATGCCAGCAGCATGTAACTCTGAAGCTACCTGACGGTTTGGGATACCATTCTTTTGTCTACCAAACGCATCTTTATTTGGATCGAGTAAAACACGAACAATAACGCCACGTTCTTGGGCACTTTTTAGAGCTTGAATAATCTTACGTTCAGACAAATAGAACATACTTAAATCAAGATGTTCTTTAGGTTTAGCCGTATTAATTAATTTTAATACAGCTTCATAGATTGCCCCTTCAGTTAACACCTGAACTTGAGGCTTGCTAACGTCTTTTTCAAAATCGCCTAAAATAAGTGATGGTGAACTACTTCCTGACATTTGCGCAACAGCAGCTTCGGTTTGGAGTACATCAGCAGCTGTGGCTCCATTTACCACCAATGCCACATTAGAATGGCGCGAACTACCATCATGCGGATTTGCTGAAGTTACTAATGACTTCCACCCCACATCGGTATCAACGACAACAGTTTTACGATGGTTTGCTTTAAAGTTAAATAAGTTCAAATAACTACGTAGCGTAATTTTTTCATCGCCAAATGGGTTGGGTAACCAACCTTTCTCTGGATTATTGCCAATATTTTGGCAACAGATGTACCAAAACCCCGACCAGAATGGGTTAGAAGCACGTAAAGGTGCCAGATTCGTTTCGATGACATCAACACCAGCTTGGCGTAATTGACGGTAGTGTTCAGGGCTTAGTCCACCATATACCGAATTAATCGGGTCGGTAATCATAACAACCTGAATTTGACGGTTTTGTCTTTTTTTACTAATTAGTGCATCAGTGAGCTCTTGCATCAATGGTCTTTGCTTGAGTTTCGAGTCACCCACTTCTGAATTAAACAAGAACATATCCACCACAATCGTGGTTTTTGCTTCATCAATCATTTTCAAGATTTCATCAAAGATGTGCTGATCAACCTGTTGTTGCCCATTCGCATCAATATACGTTTTATCGGCTAAAAATTTAACATCGGCATGTCTGAGCTTTCCACTAAAGTTAATTCCTTGCGGCAATGGTTTCACTGTGTGATAAATTGCCGATGCAAGATATGCAATAGCAACAACGCAAAGTATGACCGCCATATAACGACGTCCTGACCAATTTAACTTTTGATGAATTCGCTGAAAAATACGCATAAAAAAGACCTAACTTGATAGTTTCAAATTAGGTCTTTTGGCTTGATTTTTCAAGTTTAGTTTCGTGTTGAAGCCTTAGAAACTAAAATCTACACCGACGGTAAAGTTACGTCCAACTTGCGGGATATTTGATAAGAACGACGCATGTTGATAAACCGTGTCATCTAACAAGTTATTCGCTTTTAAATAAACGCGATAATCTGTTTTTGCACCATATTGTCCAGAGTATGCTACCCCTAAATTGAGCATGTTGTAGCCTTCTGTTTCGGTTTCATAAGCCGCAATCTTATCTTGATTAAAGACATGATAGTACTCAGCAGAACCACTAAAACCGTCACCAAAATCTGCATCAACTTTAGTACCTAAACGCCCAGCCGGAATACGTGGAGCATTGCCCTCGGCATCAATCTTACCGCGCACGTAATCGCCAAAAGCACTGATCTTGTACATTGGCGTAATTTGATAACCAATTTCACCCTCTGCACCATAGAAACGAGCTTTATCTTGAGTGTATTGAACTAAACGGAAGTCTTTATAACGGTCAAGGGTTTGCGCATAGATGTAGTCATCAAACCAGTTATGGTAAACATGAAGATGATAATCGAGTTTGTCATTATCAAAATGCAAACCTAACTCAACATTATTTGATTTTTCCTTACTGAGTTGATCATTTCCTAACTCATAAGTATTCGTAGCAAAATGGGCACCATTTGCATATAACTCTTGTGCAAGAGGTAGACGCTCTTGGTGTGATGCTACAAATGAAAGCTTATAATTTGGCGCAAACTCCCAGTTGGCAGCACCTGCATAGGAAAAAGCAGAACCGTCAAAATCTTGTTTAGAGTTATCATCTACATCTATTTCTTGCTGATCTGCACGAGCAGAAAGTTCAAAATGAACATCTTTCCATTGTTTATGTTCTAAAGCAAAAACACTCCACTTTTTGGTAGTGGTTGGTGCCATAAATGCTTCTTCACCAGTTAAATTTAGTTTTTGTTGGCCTAACTGGGTACCAATTACCCCTTCCCAATCAGCAATAGGGTTATGGACTAACTCAATACGCCCATCATAACCTTTGTTTTGGAATCGAGTCGCGATTGTCCCTTCTTCAATTTCATCATGCTGATAGTCAGTATAGCTCGCTTGGGCACGTAACTTTTGGAAGCCTGCAAATGGATCATTTAACTCGGTTTTAAAATCATAACGCTCAGATTTTAAGTCAATCCATGGGCCGCCATGTTCGTGCTCATGTTCTTCATGGGCATGAGCCTCTTCACCCTCTTCATGATCATGCTCATGAGCATCACAATGTAAATGTGGTCTACCTGTTAAATGAGCACTACAGGTTTCATATTCATGGCTATGCCCCGGTAAACCATACTGGTCTCGACGGTTACTATACGAAATACCCGTATAACCGCGATCATAAATCCAAGACAACCCCACATTCACTGAATCACCTTGTGCAAAGGTATTGTCTACACGGCGCTCTTTTTCACCTTCATGAATATAGTTTGGTGCAATATAGTTATTCGCATCACGTGTTAACCCCTCAACACGTAATGCAACTTGGCTTCCCAACCCTACAGTTACACCAGCACTCGCCAGCTTTTCATCACTTCCAGTGTTGTAACGTAAGCCAACTTGTCCTTCATAACCATTTTCAGGCATTTGTGTAGGGATCTTGTTATCAATAACGTTGACTAAACCACCAACAGTTCCCGCACCAAACAATAAAGTAGAGGGTCCACGAATCACTTCAACTTGTTTTGCGAGAACTGGATCTACTGTTACAGCATGATCAGGAGACAAAGTTGAGACATCCACATTTTCAGATGAATTTTGAAGAACTTTAACACGTGGTCCATCTTGTCCACGGATGACTGGGCGACTCGAACCAGCCCCAAATTGATTCGCATAAATCCCCACCTCACTATTGAGCGCATCCCCAATAGTGGCGGCCCCTTCCGTCAAATGCTTTTGGTCAACTACAGTATCTGCGACTGCAAAATCTTTTGAAGTTTGCTCAAGGGGGTGCGCCTTGATGCGGATAGTTTCTAACTTCTCAACATTTTCATTTTCTGCTGCAAATACAGGTATAGATATGGCAGCCAAAATGGATAAGGTCAAAATATTTTTATAGAACAACATGAGGTGAGTCTCTAATCGTACGCCTTTTGTTTTGTTATATTATAACATTTCAGTTGTTTTGCAATAAAAAACATTCGCTAATGACATGTTTCGATAGACTCAACTTTTTGATGATGTGAGAAGCTTTCTTTTCTAATGCCTTTTACAATCTCCCATGCAGTTATCGCCCTTCCACTTGCTAAATTGAGCCGAAATACGTTACCCATTGCCGCCTTAGCAATTGGCAGTATGACGCCCGATCTTTACCGCTTATTTACAATGCAATCAGGTATGCTGACTCATCAATGGAAGGGGCTTTTCTACCCTAATCTTGCACTAGGGTTATTATTCTCTGCCATTTGGTATTTACTTTACCGACCTGTGGTTTACCGTTTTTTTGGTATCCAACACGATTTAAAACTAGATTCTTTTAGACATTTTTTTAGCTTTTTTATTGGAATCATAATTGCTCTACTCATTGGTATAGCAACACATCTCATTTGGGATGGGCTTACCCACTCAGACTTTAGAACTTTTATATTTCAAGACTTTTTATCGCAAACTGTTCACTTGTTTGGCCGCCCTTATCCATTACATCGCCTTCTTCAACTCGGTTCTTCTGCTCTGGCATTACCTTTTTTAGGCTGGATGAGTATTCATTACTATCAGCGCCATAAACAGCATTGGAAAGTAAATTATAAAATTAAAATTTTTGCTTGGTGTTTATTTGCTTTATCTACACTTTTAGGCTTATTTTCATTTTGGGACTATGCCCGTTATATTCCCCATGAGGTTTGGCATTCTGATACCTATTATTTTACTGGCCGCTCTATTAATGAGTTTATGCAAGGATGGTTAAGTACGTTTAGTTTAGGATGTCTATTATTCTTATTTTTAGATCGACAACAAAGAATGGGCTAAATAGCTAAACTTGCTGCCAAATTGCTCATTTTTAGCTAAATTATAGCTGTTTTTTGATCTAGTTCTTGTGGCATGCCATTCAACAGGGCATAATCGAAAACTTATTTTTTTGACGGTGCGCGGTTTACGCATCCGTCTTTTCAGCCAATATAGTTTGGATAATCTTCATCATGATGCGAACTCATTACTGTGGCTCTTTAACTGAAGCCCAAATCGACCAGACCGTTACATTATGCGGTTGGGTACATCGTCGCCGTGACCATGGCGGTGTTATTTTCCTTGATATGCGTGACCGTGATGGTCTCGTTCAAGTGGTTATTGACCCAGATACTCCAGAAGCATTTGCAACTGCAGATAAAGCACGTTCTGAATATGTATTAAAAATTACAGGTCGTGTTCGTCGCCGTTATGAAGGTACTGAAAACCCAAATATGGTGAGTGGTCAAATCGAAGTTTTAGGCAAAGAAATCGAAGTTCTTGCTGCATCTGAAACTCCACCATTCCCATTAAATGATGACACTATTAACGTGTCAGAAGAACACCGTTTAAAATATCGTTTCTTGGACATCCGTCGTCCAGAAATGTTAGAGCGTTTACGCTTCCGTTCTAAAGTAACTAACTTGATTCGTAACTATTTAGACGATCATGGTTTCTTAGACGTTGAAACTCCGATTTTAACTCGTGCAACCCCTGAAGGTGCGCGTGACTATTTAGTACCAAGCCGTGTACAAAATGGTAGCTTCTATGCACTTCCACAATCACCACAATTGTTCAAACAATTGTTGATGGTTGGTGGTATTGATCGCTACTACCAAATCGCGAAATGTTTCCGTGATGAAGACTTACGTGCTGACCGTCAGCCTGAATTTACTCAAATCGACATTGAAACATCGTTCTTAAACGACGATGACATTATGGATTTGATGGAAGGCATGACTGTTAAATTATTTAACGACTTGCTTGGCGTAAAATTTGAAAAATTCCGCCGTATGCCATATAGCGAAGCAATGCGTGATTATGCATCTGACAAACCAGACTTGCGTATTCCGTTAAAACTCGTTGATGTTGCAGACTTAATGCAAGAAGTTGAGTTCAAAGTATTTGCAGGTCCAGCTAAAGACCCTAAAGGCCGTATTGCAGCACTTCGTGTACCGGGCGCAGGTTCATTAACACGTAGTCAGATTGACGAATACACTAAATTTGTCGGTATCTACGGTGCGAAAGGCTTAGCGTACATTAAAGTCAATGAAATCGAAAAAGGAATTGAAGGTCTTCAATCTCCTATCGTTAAATTCATCGAACCAATCGTAATGCAATTGCTTGAACGTGTTGGCGCTGAAAATGGTGATATCGTATTCTTTGGTGCGGACAAAGCTAAAATTGTAAATGATGCAATGGGTGCGCTTCGTGTCAAAATCGGTCATGACTTGAACCTTGCGACTTGTGAGTGGGCTCCACTTTGGGTTGTTGACTTCCCAATGTTTGAAGAAACTGACGATGGCAAATGGACTTCTGTTCACCATCCATTCACATTACCTAAATCTAGTGTAGAAGACGTGAAGAGCAATCCAGGCGAAGCACTTTCTGTTGCTTACGACATGGTATTGAACGGTACTGAAGTTGGTGGTGGTTCACTTCGTATTTACACATTAGAAATGCAAAAAGCGATTTTTGAAGCGCTTGGTATTTCCGATGAAGAAGCAGAAGAAAAATTCAGCTTCTTACTCAATGCGCTTCGTTACGGTGCACCTCCTCACGGTGGTTTGGCATTTGGTCTTGACCGTTTAGTAATGCTTATGACTGGCGCGACTTCAATTCGTGATGTTATTGCGTTCCCTAAAACGAAAACTGCTGAATGTCCACTTACTCAAGCACCGGCTCCTGTTGAAGCAAACCAGCTTCGTGACTTGGGCATCCGCTTACGTGAACAACAAAAGAAAGAAGCTTAATTGCTCTTTAATAAAACACCCTGCAATTGCAGGGTGTTTTATTAGACAATATCAAACAAACATTCGGTTTTTATATGCTATACTTTGCGAAAAGGCACGTCAGTGGCATAATAAGCTGCTTTCAATTAAGAGGTCAGCTTTATGGCTATGCGCCCAGATGTACGTCGACATGCTTTAGTCGTGATTGTATTCTCCCTCGCACAATGGTTTTTCATGCGCTACATCCTTGCGAATGAATTATTTAACCTCACAACGAACCAACGTATTCTTTATTTCTGTGTAAGTAGTTTAGTCGGTGCATTACTTATCTTTGTTGCCCTAATTTATATGGTGCTCAAAGGTAATGCGGATAATCAGTAAAACCTCGATTCTTGTTCATCTTCTTATTATGGAACAGTAAAATTGCGCCATTCATCTTTAAAAATCTTGCATATTGCAAATTTCAAAACTGACAATAATGGCTTAATGTTTTACAACACCGATGCCAAAATTCAACATGGTTTAATTGAGCTTGGACACTATGTGCATGCTTTTGACTATAAATACATGGTCAGAAAAAGTAACATTTTCAATACTACATCCCTTTCTCATAAAAAAACACATCAACAACTGATTGAACTTTGTCAAAATGTTGACTTTGACCTGATTTTAATTGGGCATATCCATTTACCAAAAGAATTACTCAAGCAACTTAAAGCGATTAACCAAGCCAGAGTTGCCATGTGGTTTGTTGATCCAATCAATGAACCTCACCGCCTTGACCATTTCAAAGAAATGCACAGTGAAGTCGATCATGTCTTTGTTACAACGGCAGGCCAGCATTTACAGAATCTATCTGAAGTTTGTGATCATCCTGTGTTTGCATTTACGCCAAACCTGAGTTTACATTCGATTGAATACGCGCGTGAAGACTGGCTCAAATTTGACTATGACTGTATTTTCTGCGGTTCAAATAGCAAATATCCTGAACGTGAGCAATTTATTAACCATTTAACGGAGCAGCTTCCTGAGTTCAGATTTAAGCTCGGTGCATGTTTAGGACAACCATCTTTATTTGGGCATGAATATCAAGTGGCTGTCCGCAACAGTTTAATGGGCATTAACTACTCAAAATATAATGATATTTATATGTACAGTAGTGACCGTCTCGCTCAGCTTACAGGAATGGGGTGTCTAGTCTTTACCGCCCAAACACCAGGTCTGGCAGAATTATTTCCTGAAGATAGCGTCGTACATTTTCAAGATACGTCTGATTTACTTGAGAAATTAAAATACTATCAACAACATCCTGAAAAGGCTGTTGAAATTGCACAGCGTGGTTATGCACTTGCACATTCAATTTTTGAAGCCAAGTATATTCT
Organism: Acinetobacter sp. TG2027; assembly: GCF_000302435.1. Lineage (NCBI taxonomy): Bacteria > Pseudomonadati > Pseudomonadota > Gammaproteobacteria > Moraxellales > Moraxellaceae > Acinetobacter > Acinetobacter sp. TG2027. Next base: position 239,071 of record NZ_AMJN01000008.1, read on the forward strand.
GCAACAATGGTTAAATTTGATTGATCAGCAGCCATTAAATTCTCCTTGGCAAAAAGAAATTTATCAGCAAGGTAACAGAATGATCAACTGATTCTCAAAGTCATTGGATCTGCTATAAATAATGGCAGATTTAAAAATTTTCAAACCAGATTAAGATATAGAGTAATGAATGTCTCATGAACAAATTTAATGATTTTGTCAGCAAAACATATACATTATCAAATGCGCAGGATAACTTTGTTCCAAACATAAATATTGCATTTGCAATTGATAAAAATTATTTAAAGCCTTGTGGAATCACACTTTATTCAATTACAAAAAACAACCCTGATATTAATATTGATTTTCATATTTTCACAACTTTTTTTGACCCTAAAGGGTATCAAGATATATTAGAAAAAAATAATAATATTAGAATTCATGTTTATATATTAAACACTCAATTTTATGACAATTTGCAAGTTAATGGTCATTTTACAACTGCTATCTATTATCGTCTATCAATTGCAAGTATTTTAAAAGATAAACTAGAAATTTTTTGGTATCTTGATGCTGATATTTTATGTGTTGACAGTATAAAAGGCATGCTTTCCATAAATATAAATAATTATGTTTTAGCTGCGGTACAAGATAAATGTATGAAACCTGATTACATCAAAAGTATTGGTTTAAACTCTAACAACAAATACTTCAACTCAGGTGTTTTATTTATCAATGTCAAAGCATGGAATGATTTTCAGGTTTTTGAAAAATTTAACCAACTTATTTCTAAACGTGACTATAAATTTCCTGACCAAGATGTGCTGAATATCTTGTTAGAAAATAAAGTAAACTTTATTGATGAAAAATTTAACTTTTTTACTCAAGAAAAAATACACCCTGTACTGATACATTTTGTCAGTTCTCCAAAGCCTTGGAGTGTCGCTGCCTCACATAGTGCAAAATATTTAGAATACTACTACCAGTCACCATGGAAAGATCAACCTTTAGATGCACCAAAAAACTCTAAAGAGGCAAAAAAATATGCCAAAATTCTTTGGAGGCAAAGTAAATATTTAGATAGTATTAAATGGTACTTGATTTATCTTAATAAAAAAATGAAGAAATAAAAACCACTTGCCTTTTTAGTAAAATACTCTAAAAAGGCAAATATAATTTTTTAAATAAAAATGATAACTTATTTTGCTTATATTAAAATTTTCCTAAATATTTTCTGATTTTTTGAATAACATTCAATTTAGAAGTTTCATCATATCTTAAAAATAAAGTACGCCATTGATTTTTTCCTAAACGATGTTCTTGGATCAAATTTCTGCTCTTTAAAAGAGCCATCAAATATATACCTTGATCATCATCAACAATATTTTCATTTAGAAGCTCTAACTGACAAGAATAAATTATTTTTTGCAATTCTAACCACTTTTCTTTAGAAGCTATTGCAACACCGCCTATAATAAAAACCTCATTTTCAAATATTGCTTTTAATACTCTCTCTTTAGTTAATTTCGGTATTTTTTTCAGCGTAAAAAAATGTACTTTTTCCTCATCAAAGTCATACTTCCATTCTTGAACACCATTCAATGTCTGTATATCTCTACAATAACCAAAGTCAATCCAAGCAACCAAATTATTTGTTATCAAATTAGATTCAATTGCCCTTTTAACAAAATAAGATTTCAAATTAGTCAACAAAGTATAATCTGGAGACCAATATTCAGGATTAATAATTTGCTTCGGAGATACCCTGCTTTTAAATTCATTACTATTTTGAATTTCCTCAATTCTATTTCTATATTTTAAAAAATCTTCAGGATAATTAACCACAACAACATGAGTTGGTTTATTTTCTCTAATTTCTAAAATTTTCTCTTTGAACTTTTCAGAAGTAAAAATAATCATTTCATTGTTTAATAAAGCTAAATACTTAAAATAATTTATATAACTATCTGGAGTTCTAAATAAATAGTCAGGAAACCCTTTTTCTACTGTCCAATTCTCTCTCCCAATATCAAAAAAAGCTGTAACAACTGTTATTTTTTTATTCATATCAACACCATAGAAGCATATAAAATTCAGAGAATTTCTATATTATATACTAAAAAATTTAAATGATGTATATTGTTAAAATTTCATAATTTGGGAAATTAATATGATAAATAAAAATTTAGCAGCGGAAGGTTTGCGTGGTATAGCATGTATAATAGTAGTTCTATCACACCTTTCATTAACTTTCTTCCCTCAACTTCACAACTATTTTTCACAAGAAAACTTTCCTTCAAGTGATTTTTTAGCATCAATGCATAATTCACCTTTTTTATTCTTTATTTCTGGCACTGGTGCTGTTTATATTTTCTTTATATTAAGTGGATATGTTTTAACAGCTGCAAACTTAAATGCAAAAAATCCAAAAATCAAACTAAAAACATCAATAATAAAGCGCTATCCTCGGCTTGCTATACCTGCATTATGTTCATGTATTATTTCTTATTTAATTTTTCATATTTCTATTGATTTATCTAAAACTACAAATTGGTTTAGCCAACTTATACCGCAAAATATTAGTTTTTTAAATAGCATCTACTCAAGTTTAATTACTCCATTTATATTTGCAGAGTCTAAATACAATACGGTGCTTTGGACGATGAAAAATGAATTAATAGGCTCTTTAATTATATTTTATCTAATTTATTTAAAAAACATTCAAAAAATTAAACATTTTTATTTTTTTAGTTTCCTATTTTTAATAATTTCTCTTAGCATTTCAAAAATTTTTCTTTTAGGAATATTAAGTTTCATTCTTGGGATGGCTATATATCACATGCAAAATATTAACAAATATTTATCTTTATTCTTGCTAATTCTTGGTTTATATTTTATAGGCTTCCATAAAACAAGCGCAAGTTATCAAATTATTTATGAAGCCTCAAACCATAGTAAAAAAAGTTATGATTACACTATATTTACTGGAAGTTTATTTATAACATACGCCATTTTAAAATCTCATTATTTATCTCAAATACTTAGCCAAAAAGTCTTAATAAATTTAGGAAAGCTATCATTTTCAATATATTTAAATCATCTTGTTATTTTATACATTATCGGTATACCAGTATTTAATTTTTTTATAAAAAATCTCGGAGAATCTTTCTTCTTTTCAGCAATAATCTCCAGTTTAATCACAATTTTTACATCTATTGTTTTCTCTATCTTATTTTACAAGCTAGTTGACAAATACTCCATTAATATCTCAAATAAATTAGCAAATTACATTAAAAAATAATCAATATAAAAATGAATGAAAATTTCATATTTTCATTCATTTAAAATTTTATAAAACCTTTATGAATTTTACTTCATATAAAATTCATAAACCTCATTCACAAATGCATTATGCTTTTTCGCAATCTGCTCAAAACAGTATTTTTCTAATGCCTCTTTTTTGCCTTGCTGAGCGAACTTTAAAGCTTCATCTGGATGTTGAATCAAGTATTCAATACCATTAGCAAGACTTTGTGCATCATCAGCTTTGGCACACCAAGCATTAATTCCATGCTTTGCTGTTTGACGAATCCCGATGTCATCCGTAGTGATCAGGGTTTTACCCCATGCAAAGGCATCTAAAATACCAATCCCCTGAATCTCAGTAATTGATGGCAGCGCCACGATATCAGCATTCTGCAATAATGCAATTTTATCTTCGCCTCCAATCCACCCTGGGAATTCAACCTTATCAGCCAAACCCAATCTTTGTGCTTGTGCCTTACACTGTTCTAACATTTCACCTTGTCCTGCCAAAACTGCATGAAATGGCAAGCCTTTATTATTAAGAATTGCTAAAGCATCAATCAGCACATGAACACCTTTATTGGGTACCATACGCGTTAACATCACAATGTTTGGTGGCTGTTTAATTAAACATGGCTCAGCAGTAACCTTTGGTAGATATGTTAAATTTGAAATCACTTGCTGTGGTTTTGTAGCGCGCTCTTCAGGCGTTTGGCGCTTTTGCACCAACTCTTGTACATACGGCGTAATATGAATAAATGCATCTGCACGTAAGGTACGTTTGACGTTATGGCTGTGGTTGACTGCAATCACTGGAATTTTTTTCGACATTCCCAGCATAGCATTTTTAAATAACCACACAGCCTTACCACTATGGGCAATAATCACATCTGGTTTTTGCTGCTCGATGAACTTACGAATTTTTAATGCCGCAGTGACACTATAAAAACCTTTATTCGGAATCACTGTGATTGGCCATTCACCACTTTTGAGATGCTGATTTTCAGTACCACGCAGCAAAACCACTTCATGTCCAAAACTTTTTAAGGTATTTGCAATATCAAGCATTGCCTGCCAACGACCACCCGTTGCATCACCATAAACGGCATTTATGATTTTTAGTTTTTTCAAGGGAATAACCTTTCTTTTAGCAGTTTTGCCAATTGTTCACTCGGTTCATATTTTAATGATTTCATCTTATCTTCGCTATCTTTAATCTGACTTAACTGAGCTATAGGCGAAATATGGATAAGATGATCCGCTTCCAAGCGTTTCAATACATTTCCGAATTGTTCATCGGGTTGCCAATGCTCAGGCAAATAAGCAACTACAGGACGCATGGCAGAAACACTTTCCATGAGCATAGACATAGAATCTGCACTACAAAATACGCGTGTCGAAACTGCCAAAAACTGATGCAAAACTGCACGTGGCTGTTCTGCCCACCACACTACATCTACAATACATTCAAAATTTAAGTACTGCTGCAGAATTTTTTCAGCCTGTTTCCCTGTACGGCGTGAAGTGCTGAGCAACCATTTAATCCGATGCTGACGTGCCAGCAGGTTCATCTGTTTTGCCAGTTGAATCCAATCCTGCTCCTGATACTGTGCTCCCGCGCCATCTCCACCGATCAGCATGGTCCATACTTGCTGCTCGACATGTGGATGCTCGGAGTGCCATTGCTTGCCATGCTGTTGCAAGGTTGCCTGACTTAAAGGCATCGGCGACACAGGCAAGCTAATAAATGGTTTTGGCAAATCTGGTTCGAGCACCAATATTGCATCAAACAATTCAGCTTTCAGTTGACGCAATGAACCACAGAAAATATTTTTTGCACCAAGTGCTTTAGATAACCACACAATCGCATAGGCACTATTTCCACCTGCACCAACCACAATATCTGGGCGTGCATTTGGCAAAACATCTCCCTGATAAAACTGATGAATTTTTTCTGCTTTAGGGATTTTACAATTTAATAGCCAAGTCAAAGGACGACGATAAAACTTATGTTTGAGTGTCAGTTCAATCCAGTGCACGTCTAGCTCAAAATCACGCTCAAGTGCAAACAACACCCCTTTAGACTGATTAAAATGCCCTGGCACACCATCGCTGACCACCCATACTATTTTTTTACTTTTCGGTTGGTTATGCATGACTCAGTTCCTGATAAACCTGTAGGGTATTGTGTAGCACAGCTTCTAGCGTTAGCTGTTGCTGGGCAGATTGATAAATCGGTTCTGAACGCTCAGTGAGCTGCTCAAAATGCTGCACATGCTGTTGAATTAAATCATGTAAAGCAGTGACATCATTTGCAGGGCAAATCAGCTCAGCAGGTAAGACTTCTGCCACCATGCCCACATCAGTTGAAATGACAGGACAATGTACCAACAAGGCTTCTGCCAAGGTATAAGGCCCACCTTCATTACGTGATGAAATCACCAGAAAGTCTGCTTGTTGCATCAACATCGTAATATCATTGCGATGCCCAAGCAATTCAATACGATCTGTTAAAGCATACTGCTGAATTTTTTCTTGTAGTAAATCGCGATCTGGCCCATCTCCCACAATCCAGAGCTTGGCATCAATGCCTTGCCATGCTTGAACCAGTAAATCAAAACCTTTGGCAGGCACGAGACGTGCAACCGCAATCGCTTGTAAAGGTTGATGTGGCTGTTTTTGTGCTGCCTGATGTACAGGTGGCTGAATCCCATTTAAGACTACACGCACACGGTCTTGCTGACTAAACTGATTGGCGACCCGTCGACTCACTGCAATAATTCGATCATATTTTTCAAATGCCTGAACATTACGTTTTAGGTTATGGAGTGTCGCCACACTGGGAATTTTCAACCATTTCAGCATGGGGGCAATCATGGATACGGCTTTGTTGGCTTGCACATGCAGGACATCAGCATGCGTGGCTTTAATGGTCTGATACAACTGCCACAGCAAAATCGGGTTTTTACGGCTCTTGCTTAAATCCAAAGCTTTAAATTCAACACCACTGACTCGCTCAGCATACTTTTCATGCGCGATGAGTGTCACCTTTTGCCCCGCCTGTGCCAAACCATTTGCCAGTTCAACCACATGTTTTTCCAAACCGCCTTCTTCGTCACCCGCCATGACCATACAAATATGCATTGTTATTCTCTCTTATAACCCGCGCTGACCCAGTTTCAAGCGACATTTCACTGCAAATAGCGAATCTTTACCACTGATCTTGATGCGCTGTAACTGCATAAAGTCAGGCTGTGCAATATCAATACCCTCTTTGGTGGTCACGGCATTACGATAACCTGCCTGTTTGGCCAGTTCAACGTCACGCTGACTATAAATTCCAAAAGGATAGGCAAAACTGGTCACAAGTTGGTCAATCATCTGCTCAAGCTGTTGTTTCGATTGCCCCAACTCCTGCAAACACTCTTCATCTGTCAACTTGTCCAAATTGGCATGAGTCATGGTATGTGAGCCTATTTCAACTAAACCACTCTTTGCCAAAAATCGGACTTGTCCATCACTCAGTTTTGGCTCACGTGCCAATTCGCCACTATTATGATGGGCTTTTTTATAAGTCGACCAATCACGATCATGACGATCAACCACAACATATATGGTTGCCTTGGCCTGATATTTTTCTAAAATAGGATAAGCATTTTGTAAGTTGTCTAAATAACCATCATCAAAGGTAATGGCAACTGTTTTGGCTGGGTGCTTTCCCCAGTTCTCTTGCAATTCGTGCATCGTTACAAAATGGAAGCCTTGCGCTTTCATCCAGGCAACTTGCTTTTCAAACTCAGCGGGCTTGACCCGAAGCTTATTAAATTTGGCACCATTAATATGATCTCGTACCATGTGATACATCAATACACGTGGTCGATTCCAATCCACTGCTGGCTTCCACCACGCATACTTATAGCTAAATAACACAATAAGCAAGATCAGTAAAATCAGGATATAAAACACAATGCCAAACTCATTATTTCGCTAAAAGATATGTTGCCACACGGTCTGCTTCTTTAAAAGCATAAGGTTGTGGTAACTGTACAACACAAGTCTGCTGTGAAATTAATTTTGATTCTAACATTTGATCAACTGAGTGCGTAATCCGGTCGTCTTTCAAACGGTCCATTGCCATCACCCCGACTCGACAACCCGCGGTAAGCGCCTCAAAAATCATAGAGACACTGTCTTCTGTTACCCAGACAGCTTCTGCTTTTTGCATTTCTTCGAAAATCCAGCCTTGAGGTGTTTGCTCAACTGGAAATATGTGTAAATGCTGGGCAAAACTTTGTTGCCTTAAAATATCGACAAACTCTGCTGGGGTTCGACGTGAAGTGGTCAGAATAATTTCAGCGTCTGGATTATTCTCAACAATTTTTTGAACACTGGTTAATACTTTATTTTGGTTCCATTGATGTCGTTTAGATGAACCACCTAAAGCGATTAAAACTCTCGCGGTTTGATGACGATTTTCATTACGGATAGGATTTAATGCACCACGCGTGACAATCACATGGTTATCGGCGTGAATACCATCATGCTCCGGAATAACAGCATAATCAAAGCAACCAATAGGTAAACTCGGCTTCATTAAAATAATCGTTTTAGCCTTTTTAAAAATTCTACCGAGCAACCAAACACGAAAATGTGTGTGGCTTCCCACCCCAAATATAAAATCAGGCGCTTGTTTAAACAAAGATTTTTTTGAAGAGAAAAGTGCCTGAATTAAGGAAATAATAGGTAACTCAGAAATTAGGACCTCTTCAAAAGTTATTTCTGGCTGTTGTCTTTGCATTGACTGAAACAAGCCTAATGCTTGTGAGCGGTGCCCTGCCTTACCATCAGACACATAGACAATATGCATAGAAGCTCCCTAAGCCAAAAAATAAAAAGGCGAAACTTATGTTCGCCTTTTTATGTTAACGGATTAACTTATTTTACGTAAGTTAACCAGTGTTCATATTTCGGATTTCTACCTTGAACCGCATCAAAGTAAGTTTTTTGGATTTCAGTGGTAATTGGGCCACGAGTACCCGAACCGATTGGACGGTCATCGTATTCACGAATTGGTGTTACTTCAGCAGCAGTACCTGTGAAGAATGCTTCGTCTGCGATATAGAATTCGTCACGTGTAATACGGCGCTCAACAACTTGATAACCAAGATCTCTAGCGATTGTCATCACAGTTTGACGTGTAATACCGTCAAGTGCACCGCCAGCGATATCTGGAGTGTGTAAAACGCCATCTTTAATCAAGAATACGTTTTCACCTGAACCTTGGCATACATAACCTTGTGGGTCCATGAGCATTGCTTCATCGTAACCTGAGTGTGCAACTTCTTGGTGAGCAAGAATTGACAACGTGTAGTTACCAGATGCTTTTGCTTTACACATGGTCACGTTTGGATGATGATGAGTAAATGATGAAGTTTTAACGCGAATACCATTCGCCATCGCTTCATCACCAAGATATGCACCCCACGCCCACGCAGCAACAGCAGCATGAATCGTGTTATTTGTTGCTGCAATACCTAGTTTCTCTGAACCGATCCAGATTAATGGACGTAAATAGCAAGAAGCTAATTTATTTTCACGAACAACATCGATTTGTGCTTGTTCAAGCGTTGCTTGATCATACGGCACTTTCATTTGATAAATTTTTGCTGAATTTAACAAACGTTTTGTGTGGTCTTGAAGACGGAAAATGGCTGTACCTTTAGGCGTTTCATAAGCACGAACACCCTCAAATACGCCCATACTGTAGTGTAAAGTATGGGTTAAAACGTGAATCTTTGCATCACGCCAATCAATTAATTTTCCATCTTGCCAAATAAAACCATCACGATCAGCCAAATTCATGGAACACTCCAAATTGTTATAAAATCATTCACTATCCAACTCAACCGAGGCGGTTGGGTCTATTAATCTTTGCCATAAATTGCAAACGACCGCACGGGTACTACGCCAGTCCGCTGCGCTGACTTGCATGGATTGATTTGCAAGGGCTAAACGGTGGCTTTCGGCACGTTCACTAAGATAGGCTCGAATTAATGCTGTGGCATCTTCACTGGATAAGCAGTCTGCTTTAGCAGCATCTTCTAATATTCTTACATTATCAGAATAATGGGCGAGATCGGGTTTCGTCCCGCTCCATGCAAGTACAGCATACTGTGCCATAAATTCAATATCGACGATACCACCTGCGTCCTGTTTTAAATGAAAAATACCATGTTTTTTTTGTTCAGAAGACGAACCTAGGTGGTCTTTCATTTTCTGACGCATTTTCAACACTTCCTCACGAACATAAGCCTCATCTCTAGATTGAGTCAATATCTCGCGTCGAAATATTTCAAATTTCTGGCAAAGCACCTCATCACCTGCAATAGAGCGGGCACGTACTAATGCCTGATGCTCCCAAAGCCATGCACTTTTCAACTGATAGTGTTCATAGGCTTTCAGACTCGTTACCAATAAACCTGCCTCTCCTGAAGGTCTTAAGCGTGTATCAATCTCATAGACACGGCCGTCTAGCGTTTGCGTAGTCATCAAAGACATAAACTTTTGAGCAATACGCATAGCAAACTCAAAGCCACTAATTGACTTGGTTCCATCCGTATCAGCTTGTTCATCTAGATAGTGAATAAAGACAAGGTCTAAGTCAGAACCATAGCCCAGCTCAATCCCCCCCACTTTGCCATAACCAATGACAGCAAAAGCTTTGTAGTCTAGAGAGCAACGTTTTCCATCAACATCTTTAGGGTAACCATGACGCTTCGCCACGGTCTGATAAGCTAAATGGAGAGTTGCGTTTACACTGACTTCAGCAATATCAGTCAATGCATCAGATACTTTCATTAATGGGCTTTCAGCTAACACATCACTTGCAGCAACAGTTAACACATTGCTCTTTTTAAACAGGCGAAGTGCTCGCATTTGGTCTTCGACCTGATCAGTCTCAATACGAAGTAACTGCTGACGTAATGAGTCTTCTAAGTCCTTACGCTTTGGCAACTCGAAATCCATCGATAAGAACTCATCCAGCAGTACCGGATACTGTGTCAGTTCTTCACAAATCCACGGACTCACCGTCGCCATTTTCACTAAGCGTTGTAATGCCCCCTTACTTTCAATCAGCATCACCAAATACACTGTTCGACGCATGACTGATTCAATCAGTGGCATTAAACGCAACAGTGCAGTTTGTGGTTGTTCAGACTGTAAGATCGCTTCAATTAAATGAGGCCAAAACGTTTTTAAACGCTGCACAGCATTTGAAGGAAGTTTTTTAAGTGCATGACCATGCCAAAACTCATGAATCAGATTTTTCGCATTGTCATCCAGCACTTCATCTAATTGCTGCTCTAACTGCCCAAAATTTTCAGTTGCGGCATTAGAGCTGGTATCTTCAATCAATTGCTTAAATTGAACTTTTACTTTTTGACGTTTTTCATTAAGAACATCGAGAAACTCATTCCAGCTAGCAAAACCTAAGGTATCTATAATGCGTTGTCTTAAGTCCAATTCTTCTGGTAATAATTGGGTTTGCTGATCATTTAGAGCTTGAATCGCGTGTTCAACACGGCGTAAGAATAGGTAAGCATCTTCAAGTTCTAATACAGCTTGTTTTTCTAATAAGCCAGCTTCACCAATGTGCTCAAGACTAACTAAACATTGACGGTCTTGTAACTCACGTTTAGACCCGCCATAAATAAGTTGAAATACCTGAACAATAAACTCAATTTCGCGAATACCACCCGCCCCAAGTTTAATATCATCCTCAATATGACGACGTAACACTTCACGCTCAATCATCGCTTTCATGTCACGCATAGCAGCAAAAGCGGTGTAATCGACATAACGGCGGAATACAAAAGGACGTGTCATTTCTAACAAATCCTGCCCTTCTTTACCTCCAGTCACTACACGCGCTTTAATCCATGCATAACGCTCCCACTCACGGCCATGTTGACTTAAATATTTTTCTAAAGCGGCATGACTAATCGCTAATGCCGAACCATCCCCCCAAGGGCGCAAGCGCATGTCGACTCGAAACACAAAACCATCGGCAGTAATGTGTTCAAGCAAATAAATGAGTTTTTGTCCCCACAAAATACAGAACTGCTGTACATCAATACATTTGCGACCATTGGTTTCACCTTGCTCATCAAAGGCAAAAATTAAGTCGATATCACTCGACAAGTTAAGCTCTTGAGCACCAAGCTTACCCATGGCAACAACAATCAAATCTTGAACTTTGCCAGAGTAACTCACAGGTTCACCGTGCTTCGCCACAAGTGCGACACGTGCAAAATCCTTTGCTGCACAAATACTGGCATCGGCAAAATCAGAAAGTTCACGAGTGAGTGTGACAACATCGGTCAGTTGGTTGGCATCCTGCCAAATCCAGCGGAACATTAAACGGCTACGTAAAATGCGCATTCCGCGCATCCAAAGCGTTTCATCACCAACCCCATCTAGCGTGGTCTGTACAACTTGGTAAATCTGTTCGGTCGAGAGCGGTGCAGTAAATTGATCTATTTGATAATCTTGTTCTAAAACAGCTTGATGCAAACCTAAAACTTGTTCTGCGTACTGGCTGGCACGCAATGTTTTTTGTAACTGCTCCGCATTCATATAAAAAGCTCTTTTCCTCGTACTCTGTTTTTAGTTATAGCAGTTCGAGTAGTGTTAGGAAAAGGTATTAGACTAATTTTGCTTCTGATGAAGAATGATGTTCGGTATGCACCTCATGACTTTCTTGAGCTGAAGGTAATAGAACCTTAAATGTCGTTCCTACCCCTTCTTTGGAGCTAACAGTAATTTGTCCCTGATTAATCTCAACAAAACGCTTGCAAAGACTCAAACCTAAGCCAGCACCTTTTTCCCCTGCAGTGCCTTTAAAACTAGCGGTAATTCGTGGATGGAATAAATTTGCCATTTGTTGCTCGGTCATACCCAGACCGGTGTCTCGAACAGTAATTTCTACATTTGCATCCGCTTGCCTGGCTTCAATAAAGACTTTGCCCGATCCATCAACGTCGGTAAATTTCAGCGCATTTGACACCAAGTTTTGAATCACGGAAGTCATCATATTGATATCGGCGTAGATGTTTAAATCATCTGGAACACCATTAACCAGTTCAATATTTTTCTTTAAAGCTAAAGTGTGTAGTACATCGCAAACGATATTGCTGACTTGTCTAAGCTTAAAGTTAATTGGGTGATAAACAAAACGCCCACCCTCTGCCATCGCCCATGTCAGTAAGCTTTCAAGTAAGTTATAGGTCGATTGTGAGGTGTCGTATAAATAATCTGCAATATTTTGAATACTAGATTCATCTAAAGTTTCACGCTCTTTGGCAAGTACTTCAGAAAATCCAAGCAATCCATGAAACGGTGCCCGTAAGTCATGTGAGATAATCGAGAAAAATTTTGTCTTACTCGAATTAATCGCTACCTGTTGTTCATAGAGCTCGTTTAACTCTTCATAGTTAAACTTCAACTCGACTTGTTGCATAAAAGTAGAACAGTAATCGAGCAGTAATTGAATATCGTCATCTTCAAATGTTGCCGCATCGTCATCAAAAAAGACAGCAAAGCCCACCGAGGTTTTATCAGGGTGTAAAAGATGCACGGCCAGTGCCCTGCTGCACTCAATATTTAATTCTTTTAAATAGTTGATTAAATTTTGATATGAAGGATGTAAGTGATTAATGATCTGTTGTTTGGCGAAGCACTGTTTTAAATGCTTCGATGGCTTAAACGAAATGGCTGTCATGCCTTCAGGGCAACGGTGCCAAAAGTAGGGTTCCTGATTAAAAGTCAATAAGGCTTTTTTACAACTCAAAAGACGAAGACTAAACCGGAAAAATTGCTCGATGTAGTTCTGCTCGGCATTTAATCCAAGCAACAGAGATATCCTACAAGCACTTAACTGCTCAACCTGATTTAGTTCTAAACGTTGGAATGTCATTGCCCGCCTCACAGATTATGTCGTTTTTGGTCGGAACCGCTCTCAAGAAATGTACTTATAATCATTATGATCTACTACAAACTTTAACACAGTACATTAAAAGAGCAACGTTCTTTTCAAAATAGAAATGTGAAGTTTCAATTAAAGGTTTTCAGATACATAAAGTGGGTATGATTGAGGAAAATACAACAAATGTTTGAAGGTAAAGAGTTGTAAGATGTTAGAAATGCGAGTTCAGAATACTCGTAAAAGATGGTCAAAAAATATTATTTTGAATAAGAGCTTAGATTCTTACTCAGTTTCGCTTTTATCAAAGATGTTTGGTATTTAAACAAGAACTTCTTGAGCTAAAAAAATGAAAGATTTTTATAAGCTCTAAATTTATAGCTAGAAATTCGAGTCCGACCCTCTGGATCAAATAATCACTTCATAATTTCTTAAGCTCTATACACTTTTTTATACCCAACAAAAAACCCCTAAGCCGTTAACTTAGGGGTTTTCGTAGAATCTTACGATTCTGAATATGGTCCCGAGGGTCGGACTCGAACCGACACGTCATCTCTGACAGCGGATTTTGAGTCCGCCGCGTCTACCAATTTCACCACCTCGGGAGAGGAAGTATGTTTGTGTTGCGTATATTAGCGCGTTTGTAAAACTTGTCAAACCCTAAGTGAATATTATCGTTCACTTTTAGATCATTTAAACATTTTTCATGATTTAGGTCAGAAGCACAGCCATAAAAAAGCGAAAAAGTTTATACTAGGCCCAATTTTTGCGGTGTTTTTTCTCAAATATGCAACTGTCTGACTTTTCCTTTGAATTACCTGATGAACTCATTGCCCGTTACCCTCTCGAATCACGTAGTGCTTCGCGGTTGTTGCACCTAGATTCAAAGGGTCAATATCATGATCACATGTTCACAGACATTATCGATCTGTTCGAAGAAGGTGATTTGTTGGTGCTTAATGACACCAAGGTCATGAAAGCTCGACTTAAAGGAAAACGCTCTACAGGCGGTGCTATTGAGATTTTGGTTGAGCGTATGCTGAACCACACCACAGCGTATTGTCATATCAAATCGAGTAACTCACCTAAAGCAGGTGCCGAGCTTTTTGTCGGTGCAGATAATATTCCAGTGATTGTGCGTGGACGTCACGAAAATTTATTTGTGGTTGAGTTTTCACAGCCCATCTTGCCTGTACTTGAGCAATATGGTCAGTTGCCTATTCCGCCTTACTTTAACCGTGAAGCAGAAGAAATTGATACTGAACGCTATCAAACGGTTTTCCATAATCCCGAAAAAATTGCCAGTGTTGCCGCTCCTACTGCAAGCTTGCACTTTGACGAAGAGTTACTAGCAAAGTTAGAGCAAAAAAATGTTCAAAAATCTTTTGTGACTTTACATGTCGGTGCTGGCACCTTTATGCCTGTTCGTACTGATGACATTACCAATCATGTCATGCACAGTGAATGGTGTGATGTTCCTCAAGAAACTATTGATTTAATTTTGGCGACTAAAGCACGCGGCAATAAAGTGATTGCCATTGGTACAACTGCGACACGTGCTTTAGAAAGTGCAGCTCAAGCTCATGGCGGTAAAATTGCAGCTTGGACGGGCGACACACAAATCTTTATCTATCCAGGTTATGAGTTCTGCATCGTAGACCGTTTAATTACCAACTTCCATTTACCAGAGTCTACCCTGCTCATGTTGGTATCAGCGCTATCAAATCGAGACAACATTTTAGCTGCCTACGAACATGCAGTTAAAAGCCGCTATCGTTTCTTTAGCTATGGCGATGCAATGCTGATTGATAAGTTAGAAGTTTAAAAATTAAAGCTGGGTTAAATTTTATAAGCTCATTTAAAGTTTAATCCAGCTGACCCAACTACAATTTCGACTAATAATAAAATTTATGAAACTGCTTTTTAAAAAAATTCAAAGTGTTTTTGACAATCAAAATACACATAACAAAATTACTTTAAGAAATATTGAGGCATTAAGAAATTTACTTAATCAGCAATTACCACCTGATATTCTTGTTTATTCATTAAAAAATTGGACAGGCACCCAACAACTTGATATTCGAAATTATATTTTTTGGAATGCTACAATTTTCGCCTTAGTTTGTATGGCCTTAGGCTTTTTAATCTCGATTTACTTCTTCCTTTTTGCCATTCTTGCGATATTTTATGGTTTTTATCATAGAGCATCAACGGCCGAACTGATTTGCCTACTTCAAGATATCCAAGTTTATTATTATGAACATAAATATAATTTCAAATTTGCAACTGAAGATAACCTACCTAAAGAAGGAACATCCGCTTCAGACTTTCCTTTGTTTAAGTTAGGCAATCAACAAAATTCAGTTTTAACTGCAATACACGGCAAGTGGCAAGTAAGAGAAACAATTCACCCCTATAAAATCTTTAGATACCATTATGTCAATCGAGAGATGGCCTATAATTCAAAAGGTAAATGGGAACTAAAAGATGTTAGCTATAATTTATACGGCGTCATTTTGGAGAATTTTCCAGTTCGCGGAGTCAGTATTTCAAGTAAACAGAAAAAAGCTTGTCGCTTAGGAGTAGCTTGGGAATCAAGTGATATCCGTTTTAATCAAAAGTACCAACAAAGCGGAATTAATGAGTTGAATTTAGTAAAATTTCTAAGCCCAGACCGTTTGTTATTATTAGAAAAAATGTTGGAAGATTTTCAAGGGGATTTTTATGTACACCCTGAAACATCTGCATTATGTTGGCTCTGTAATGTAAATCTTTTACGGCAACAAAGCTTATATGGCGCTAGTGTACGCGAGCTTGGTGAATGCCTTGAAACTCTTTCAATGCCAGAGTTTGAGCAATTTGCAAATAAATTGCAGCATTTCATTAATGAAACTCAAATACCAAAATCATAAAAGTAATTATTTATTTAGAACTTATTTCTATTTATCTCATTCAATTTAAAAGATAATCTAAAAATAGTACTTTATGATAATGACCTCATTACTTCCATGCCAATTGATACCTTACAAGAAGCTCTGCATATAAGACGTAAGAAAAATACACAGGTTTTGCGCAATATTGCTCGACTTTGGGATGCTGGACAAAAGTCACAAACAGATCAAGAGCTTTTAAATGCGTTACATCCATGGCGTGAAGATCCTAACCTTCGTTTTGTTAATGTATTGCCATATTTGTTAGGTATTTGCAGTATTACGACTTTATTATTTGGATACTTTTTTCATCCTCATATTCAATATATTTTGAGCCTCTTATGGGCATTTTTAACTGGTTTTCTGGCCTATTTGCTCTATGAACCGCAAAAACCTCTAAGCGAAGTCATTCACTATTTAGAAGAACGTATCACCACTTTACGTTATAGATTACGGTTACAACAGTTACCGGCCTATCTTCCTATTCAATCTCAACCAATTTTAGTCTTAAGCAAATTAAAGCAACACTTTCCACTGTTTAATCGGGGTAATGAATCTAACGAAATTACTCAGTTTGCTTCGACTACGTGGGATGATGGAATTACGGAACATCAAGTTCTGCTGTTCAAATATCACTATGTAAATAATTTACCCATTCTTCAAAATCAGGATAGTGACAAAAAAATAGTTAAAGAGATCCCTAGAGATCTATGGGGCGCTTTTATATTTCAAATGCCTGCATTAGGTATTGCTGTAAGTAACCAACGTTCTCGCTTTTTTGCACCTTACTTAACTGAATGGCAAAGCACTGATATCCTGATTAACCAAAAGCTCAACATTTTTGGTACTGCCCAACACCAATTAGCTAAAGAAGTTAGCCCAAGCATAACTTTAAAACTTCATGATTTTTTTCAACACTTTAAAGGTGATTTAATTTATCATCATGAAGAGCAAATTTTGTGTTATCTCGGTGAACAAGATCTTTTTCAGACCACCAGCAAGCAAAGTGAAATACAGGATATTTCAACATTACGTGGACACTTGCGTACCATGACTATGCCGAAATATGAAAAATTTCAGCAATTAATGCTTAATTTAATTAAATAAATCTCTCGTAGCGCTGAACTGGCAACTTATCAAAAAATAAGAAGTTAAAAGGCTCGGTGAGGGAACAAAAATAAGAGGAGTGAAAATGACAGGTTTATTTATTTTCTTGGGGATTTTCGTCGTACTGATTGTCTGGGGCGTTCACATCCGTAACACCATCGTACGTTACTTTAATGCGACTAAAAGAGCTTGGGCTGAAGTTGCCAATTTCGAGCGTCAAAAAGTAAAGACCTTGGAATCTCTCGAATCAACACTCAATCAATATACTCAATTTGAAAAATCGACATTAGAAAAGGTTACTCAATTACGTCAACAAATTCTTAATTTAAATGTGAATAACACTGATATTTCTCAGCTACAACAGATCGAGAAAATGAGCCAAGAGCTTATTCGAAGCTTAACCGTTGTTGTTGAAAATTATCCAGAGCTTAAAGCTGATTCGCTGTATAGCAAAATGATGGATGATATTCAGGAACAAAATGAAAATGTTGGTGCAGCAATTAGCATTTTTAACCGTAATGTCGAGCTATTCAACAACCAGATTGAAGTATTCCCTAATAATCTCATTAACACCTTAACTTTATCCAAGAAAGCGATTCGCCCTTTTAGAGATAATCTTGTTAATGAAAATTTTGACTATAAACCTAATTTTTAATAGGAAGAAAAGAGTCTCTAAACTATCGGAAATTTATCTATTTTATAACCAGCTACATTTAGTAGTAGAACTACGTCGCAGAATCAAGGAAAATAGCTCTCTTTTTAGCAGCGAACTGTTTCTTCGCCTCTGCTCGTGTTCAGGATTTTTAGATGAAGTTTGAAAAATTAGGTCAGTCGGGGCGCGCCCGTCGTGGTCGTTTAACTTTAGAACATGGTGTTGTTGAAACACCTGTTTTTATGCCAGTGGGGACTTACGGCACAGTCAAAGGCATGTTACCTCGTGACATCGAAGATATTCAGGCACAAATTATTTTAGGAAATACGTTCCATCTATATTTGCGTCCGGGTCTTGAAGTGATTAAAGAACACGGCGGTTTACATGACTTTATTAAATGGAATAAGCCAATTTTGACTGATTCTGGCGGTTTCCAGGTTTTTAGTCTTGGCGCAATGCGCAAAATCAAAGAGGAAGGTGTTACTTTCCGCTCACCGATTGATGGTTCAAAAGTATTTTTATCACCTGAAATTTCTATGGAAATTCAGCAGGTCTTGAACTCTGACATCGTGATGATTTTTGATGAATGTACACCTTACCCTGCGACACATGAAGAAGCTCAAAAATCATTGCAGCTTTCTTTACGCTGGGCAAAACGTTGTAAAACTCATCATCATGATGAGCTCAAGAATCACAATGCATTATTTGGCATTATTCAAGGTGGCATGTATGAAGACTTACGCGATGAGTCTTTAAATGGCCTTTTAGAAATCGGCTTTGACGGTTATGCAATTGGCGGTTTATCGGTAGGTGAACCTAAAGAAGAGATGATCAAAGTTTTAGATTATCTACCAAATAAAATGCCGCATGACAAACCCCGTTATTTGATGGGCGTTGGTAAACCAGAAGATATCGTTGAAGCGGTGCGCCGTGGTGTCGATATGTTTGACTGTGTAATGCCGACTCGTAATGCGCGAAACGGTCATTATTTTGTCACTGATGGTCTGGTACGTATTCGTAATAGTAAATATCGCCATGACCAGAGTCCACTCGATCCACATTGCGATTGCTACACTTGTAAGAACTTTACCCGTGCTTATCTATTCCACCTTGAAAAATGTGGAGAAATGTTGGCATCTATGCTCGGTACTATTCATAACTTACGTTATTACCAACGTTTAACTGAAGGTATGCGTGATGCATTAGACAATGGCACATTTGATGAATTTGTTCAGGACTTTTATGCCCGTCGTGGTTTAGAAGTTCCACCATGTCCGGTTAATGAATAAGCCAGATTTGCGCTCAACCTCAAGACAGGGTAAATTGCAAAACGAATTAGGATTATGTCAGTTATCTGACTCATATTTTTAACTTTAGGAAATCAAAATGAGCTTTTTAATTTCTGCTGCTCATGCAGCACCGGCAGCTGGCCCAACTAATGGTATTTTGCCAAACATCTTGATGATTGTCGTATTCGTTGCAATCTTTTATTTCTTAATTTGGCGCCCTCAAGCAAAACGTGCTAAAGAACACCGTTCTTTGATCGAGAGCTTAGGTGTTGGTAGTGAAGTTGTTTTCGCTGGCGGTTTAATGGGCAAAGTAACCAAAATTGAAGGTGACTATGCAGTTGTTGAACTTAGCCG
Source organism: Acinetobacter sp. TG2027 (assembly GCF_000302435.1). Taxonomy (NCBI): domain Bacteria; kingdom Pseudomonadati; phylum Pseudomonadota; class Gammaproteobacteria; order Moraxellales; family Moraxellaceae; genus Acinetobacter; species Acinetobacter sp. TG2027. Next base: position 258,670 of record NZ_AMJN01000008.1, read on the forward strand.
TGGTGTAGAAGTAAAAATTCAGCGTGCCAGCGTAATTTCAGTATTACCTGAAGGCACTCTAAATAACCTTTAATCATAAAACAGTCGTGCTTTAGCACGGCTTTTTCATTTAAGAAGAAAGCGAATGCGTTACCCTGCATGGAAATATTTACTGATTCTGGTTGTTCTGGTAATCAGTACATTATACGCACTGCCGAGTCTATATCCGGATGAGCCCGCTGTTCAAATTTCCGGTGCCAAAGCTGGTACTCAAATTGATCAAAGTGTGGTGAAAAAAGCAGAGCAAATTTTAAAAACAGCAAATATTGCGAGCCATGACAATACTTTTACAAATAATGCTGCCCTATTGCGTGTCAGTTCATCTGAAGCACAGTTAAAGGCAAAAGAAGTATTACGTCGTGACTTAGGTGATGAATATGTTGTCGCCCTAAACCTTGCACCAACCACACCGGAATGGCTGCAAAAGATTGGGGCAAAACCAATGAAACTTGGTTTGGACTTACGTGGTGGTGTCCACTTCTTGCTTGAAGTAGATATGGACAAAGCCGTTGCCCAACGTATGGAAACCTCTGCCACCGATTTGCGTCGTCAGTTCCGTGAAAACAAGATCAAATTTAACAGTCTTGCATTAACGAATAATGTGATCACTGTTCAATTTGCTGACAATGCTGACCGTGATGCAGCAATGGATTTTTTACGTCGTAATGGGAATGAATATACCCAACAGGCATTAGCAAGCTCTACAGGTTCTACTTTAAAGCTTACTTATACCGATGTACGTCGCCAAGAAATTCAGTCATATGCGGTAAATCAGAACTTAACAACATTACGTAATCGTATTAACGAACTTGGTGTTGCAGAAGCATTGGTACAAAGTCAGGGTAGCAACCGTATTGTTGTTGAATTACCGGGTGTACAAGATACAGCTGAAGCTAAACGTGTTTTAGGACGTACTGCGAACCTCGAATTCCGTTTAGTTTCTGACTTAAATGATCAATATATCGATCCATATACGGGTAAATATAATGGTCAACCTTTACCTCCGGGCACAGAAGTATTTGCTTATGAGTCTTTAGATAGCGGCCGTCAACTCTTGTTGCAACGTAACCGAATCTTGACTGGTGAGCGTGTTCAAAATGCAAGCTCTGGCTTTAGTCAGGACTCTGGCGGTGCCGAAGTAAATATCACGCTCGACAGCGCTGGCGGTAAGCTAATGTCCGATGCAACCCGTAATGCAGTTGGTAAACGCATGGCGGTATTGTTCATCGAGAACAAGCAAAAAATTAACTATGTCACAGATCCAAAAACTGGTGCACAAACAGAAGTTCGTACGCCATATACTGAGTCTGTAGTCATTAACGCTGCAACAGTTCAAGCTGTTTTAGGTTCGACTTTCCGTATTACCGGTTTAAGTTCTCCTCAAGAAGCATCTGAACTTGCATTAATGCTTCGTGCTGGTGCTTTGGCTGCGCCAATGTACTTTGTTGAAGAGCGTGTAGTAGGTCCAAGCCTTGGTCAAGAAAACATTGATAAAGGTGTATTGTCTACTCAAATCGGCTTCTTGCTTGTTGCAATCTGGATGGTGGTTTTCTTCCGTGTATTCGGTTTAATCGCGAACTTTGCTCTTGTGTTTAACTTGGCAATGATTTTAACCGTGATGTCATGGATTGGAGCTTCCCTCACCTTACCGGGTATTGCCGGTATCGTTATTACCATTGGTATGGCGGTCGATGCGAACGTATTGATATGTGAGCGTATCCGAGAAGAAATGCTCTGGGGGGCCTCACCCAAACAGGCCATTGTGGCCGGTTATGATCGAGCCTATAACACCATTTTTGACTCGAACTTAACCACGTTCCTCGTTGCATTCATTCTGTTTGCAATTGGTACAGGCCCAATCAAAGGTTTCGCCGTGACATTAATGATCGGTATTATTTGTTCGATGTTTACTGCAATTACAGTAACTCGTGCAATCGTACAAATCATTTATGGTAAACGCCGTAATTTGAAAAAGTTGAGCATTTAAGGAGATCGATGATGACTAAAGTGACTCAACAGGATTCAAAACAATATGGTCGTCCGGATGATGCAAAAATCATCCCGTTCATGAAGATTGCCAAACCTGCAGCGATCTTCTCGATCCTTATTACTTTGGCAAGTATTTTCTTTATTGCGACTAAAGGTCTTAACCTCGGTTTGGACTTTACAGGTGGTGTTTCAGCTGAGCTTAACTATGCTCAACCAGCCAATCAGTCTGAAGTTATTCAGGCACTCGATAAAGCTGGTTTTAAAGATGCTGTAGTACAAACCTTAGGTAGTAATAAAGACTTACTTGTGCGCATGCCAGTACAAGAAGTTAAGGTTGAAGACCTTAGTAATGCGATTACTAAAGCAGTGCAGTTACCAAATAATGCTGCCGAAGTTCATAAAGTGGACTCTGTTGGTGGTCAAGTTGGTAATGAACTCTATGTCCGTTCTGCTGGTGCCGTTGCACTTGCACTTATCTTAATGTTGATCTACGTAACCATTCGCTTTGAGTTTAAACTCGCGATGGGTGCCGTAATGTCTTTATTCCACGACATCATCATTATTATTGGTGCTTTTGCATTATTCCAATGGCCATTTGACCTTACAGTGTTAGCTGCGGTACTTGCTGTTATTGGTTTCTCGCTTAACGATAACATTGTAGTGTCAGACCGTATTCGTGAAAATTTCCGTAAAATTCGCGGTGCGACTCCTCGTGAAATCGTCGATATTGCGTTAACTGAGACTTTACGTCGTACCATTCATACATCAATGACGTTATTGCTGGTTGTTCTAGCTATGATGTTCTTAGGTGGTGATGGTCTACACTGGTTCTCTGTGGCAATGTTTGTTGGTGTATTTGTTGGTACTTATTCTTCGATTTATATCGGTACTGCATTTGCATTATGGCGTGGTCTTAACCGTCAAGACTTCATTGTTCAGGTTAAGCCTGAATTTGAGGATGAAATTCCTTAAGTTGTCTAAAACAAGACAAATAAAAAAACCGCGATTCATTCGCGGTTTTTTTATTTGATTCAAAAATTATTTACGGCGTAATGCATCCGAAATAGCTTCAACCAATTGTTGAGAAATTTCCTGTTTAGATGCTTTCTCCAACTCACGCTTTTTCATGTGATAGCTTTCAGCAAAGAAAACTGTCATCGCATTCTCATCAGAAGCAAATCCAATATCTGCACGTGATACATCATTGCAGGCAATCATGTCTAATTTTTTAGCAACGAGTTTACCTGCCGCATATTCTTCAACATTTTGCGTTTCGGCTGCAAAGCCCACCATAAATGGACGTTTTTCCTGACCTGCGATTGTTGCCACAATATCTGGATTTTTGACAAGGGAAACATTCAACTCATCCCCTGCTTTTTTAATTTTATGCTCAGCAACTTCTGCTACGCGATAGTCTGCGACTGCGGCAGTGGCAATAAAAATATCGCAGCCTGTTTCTAGTGAACTCATACTGACGTCAAGCATTTGTCGTGCTGAGGCAACATTTACACGTTGAACACCATTAGGCGTATCTAAACTTACAGGTCCAGCAATCAAAGTCACTTGTGCACCAGCAGCATAACAAGCAGCGGCTAAAGCAAAGCCCATTTTGCCAGTACTATGGTTTGAGATATAACGAACAGGGTCAATCGCTTCACGTGTCGGCCCAGCAGTAATAACTACTCGCTTACCTGCCAACAGTCCAAATTTCTCAGCGATGGCACGTTGAGCTTGATGGAAATAGCCAGCGACTTGGCGAGCAATTTCTTCTGGCTCTGGCATACGGCCTAAACCGACATCCCCACAAGCCTGCTCACCCGCATCCGGCATGATCACATGCACGCCATCTTGGACCAAGGTCTGCAAATTACGTTGAGTTGCTTTAGCAGCCCACATTTGCTGGTTCATGGCTGGAGCTACCCAAACAGGAGATTTTGTTGCCAAAAACACAGTGCTGAGTAAGTCATCTGCTAAACCATTCGCAAATTTAGCTAATGTGTCGCAGCTTGCAGGTGCGACTAGTAATAAATCAGCCCAACGCGCTAATTCAATATGTCCCATACCTGCTTCAGCCGCAGGGTCTAGAAGTTCAGTATGAACAGGATTACCAGAAAGAGCCTGAAAAGTTAGTGGTGTAATAAATGCCTGAGCACCATGTGTCATCACCACTCGCACGTCAAAGCCATAATCTTTGAGGCGGCGGACTAAGATGGCACTTTTATAGGCAGCAATTCCGCCAGTAATAGCTAAAACAATGTTTTTATGAGGAATAACACTTAGATCAAAGCTCACGAACAGGATACCTTTCTGTTGCAGTGGCGCTCACAATAGCATTAAATACGCGCAGACCCAAGATTGATTGGGCAAACAAAATAAAATTTTAAGCGAATAATGCTGGGGAATATGAATACTTCTATTAAAAATTGGCCTGAACAAGAACGGCCAAGAGAACGGTTATTACAACAAGGTCCACAAAGTTTATCAGATGCTGAGCTACTCGCGATTTTTCTTCGCTCAGGTTCACGGCAACATTCAGCAGTCGAGTTATCTCGTTTACTCATTCAGCACTTCGGTAATCTTAATGCAGTGTTTGATGCCTCATTTAGTGAGTTAACTCAATTTAATGGCATTGGGGCAACGAAATATTCACAATTACTGGCAGTCAAAGAACTCGGACGGCGTTATCTCGATCATCACTTCCAGACAAATAATCTCAGCCTTCATTCATCAGATTTAGTTTTGGATTATCTGCGCTATGAATTAAAAGGCGAAAAACAAGAAGTCTTTGCTGTTTTGTGCCTAGATCCCGAATTAAGAAAGCTTCATTTTAAAAAGCTGTTCTTTGGTTCAGTTCAGCATTGCGCAGTTTCGGTCAATCAAACCCTACGCTACGCCTTACAACAACATGCTTGCCAGCTCGTTATTGCACATAATCATCCATTTGGTTCTCCACAACCGTCTTCCGAAGATATTGCCTTAACTCAGCAACTCGAACAGGCTTGTCAGCTTGTCGAAATTCGTTTGCTTGACCATTTTATTATCTCACCAGAAGGGAGCTTTTCCTTTGCTGAACAACAACTGCTCAACCCAGCAACAATATCAGTTCAATGATATTGACAAAGTACTACTAAGCCTAGAAGATCAAAACAAAAATAGCGACGTTTAAAATAAAATGATTGTTCGGGAACAGCCTAGTATTTTCAAAGTATTATTCTCTTGGCGAGGCACAATTTTACCTAAAATTTTGCCATCCCTAGGCGTTGTGATGCTGATCTCGGCAATCATTGGTGGAGTGGAGTACATCAATCTTTATCGCTTTCCAGAGATTCCTTTGGTTGGCTTCACTCTCATTGGTGTCGTACTTTCAATCTTCCTAGGATTTAAAAATACTGCGTGTTATGACCGTTGGTGGGAGGCCCGAAAATTATGGGGTGTTCTAATTGCAACTTCACGCCATTTTGACCGTGACTGCCGTATTTTAACTCAAGCTCGCCGTGAACGTGTTATTCAACATGTTATTGTTTTTGCTAATGTATTACGGGATCGTTTACGTCGTCAGACGGCGAACCCAACTGAGTTGATTCAAACCAGTGGTATGAGTCAGCAAGCACTCACTCAACTCTACCAACAAAATAATGCCCCTCAGTACACGCTCAGTCTCATTCACTGGGAATTGTTGCAGGCTCTTAAAGAAGGTGAAATTTCTGACATCATTTATGCACAAATGAATAAGAATGTTGCCGACTTAAGCGTCGTACAAACTGGCTGTGACCGAATTGCCAATACACCTATTCCATTTGCCTATTCAGTTTTACTTAACCGCACAGTCTATTTTTTCTGTTTTATGTTGCCGTTTAGTCTGGGTTCATTGCTTGGATTAGCAACCCCTTTACTCGTCGGAATTTTGGCATACACATTTTTAGGTCTAGATGCGCTAAGCTCTGAAATTGAAGAGCCTTTTGGTACTCAAAGTAATGATTTACCGCTAGATGCAATGGTACGTAGTATCGAGATTGAACTATTAGGGACGCTCGGTAAACCTACCCCACCACCCATTCAAGCTCAAGATAACAACTTACTCTAAACCTCGATTAAAGAAAACGCTCCCAAATTCCTTGTTGCTTATCATTGGGTTTAGGTGTATTTCCGAGTTTAATCCATGGCATATTTTCACCATGAAAATCACTGCCAATTGAAACTGCCAACTGATATTGTTCAATCATTCGATCAATCATCTGGCGGGTAGATAGAGGTTCCATTGGTGGAGGTAACTCAATTGCATCTCCACCTGATGTCGCGAATAATTCAATTAAATAACGAACATTAGTTGCAGATAAATCATAACGGGTCGGATGTGCTAATACTGCGAATCCTTTACTTTGATGAATCACATCAATGGTTTCTTTTAAGCCTAACCCTTCAAACTTTACAAAAGCACGCTTTCCTTCTTTTAAGAAGCGATCAAATGCTTGTTGAGGACGAGTCACGACATTTTTCTCGACCAATGTTTTAGCAATATGAGTTCTTGTTACCCTATCCGCCTGATTTTCTACTTTAGCAAGAACATCATCATAAATCTGAAAACCAATACATTTTTCTAATAGCTCACAAATCACTTTAGCTCTTTGCGCTCTAATTCTTTTTTGTTGTTCTAATGCTTCTAAAATTGGTGCTTCATCTTGCATATTTAAAGCAACAATATGTACACCATAACTCTTCTTAGTGGTTGGGCGCGACCACTGACTAGAAATCTCTGCACCAGAAATAATATTTAAATCATGGCCTTGTGCAGCAATTTTTGCACGCTGCAACCCATCCATTGTATCGTGGTCAGTCAAAGCCAACGTATGCAAGTTCACATCAATAGCAGCTTGCATCAGCAATTCTGGAGACAAAGTTCCATCAGAAATATTGCTATGTGTATGTAAATCTATGCCTTGCATCTTTTATACTATGCCATTCGCCAAACCTGATCAGATACTCTAACATGAAAGCACTTCTGGACTTTGTTCCATTAATTATTTTCTTCTATTTATATAAAACAGTTGATCCAACTGACACCCATCATCCTTTACTGAAACTGATCGGGTCTGCTGGTGGTGCCGATAATAATAATATTCTTGTAGCGACGACTGGCTTAATTATTTCAATGCTTGTGGTATATGGTGCCCTATTCGTTTTCCAAAAATTCCGTCTTGATAAACAACAGTGGTTTGTATTGTTTATGACTGTAATTTTTGGTGGTATCACCCTCATGTTAAGTGACGATTTCTATATTCGTCTCAAAGCTGCGATTTTAAATTTAGTTTTCGCAGGCGCATTCTTGGTTTCACCTTGGTTTGGTAAAGACCGTAAGCCACTCATTCAACGCTTATTTGACCCTATTTTAGATTTGAGTGAAAAAGGTTGGAAAAATCTCAATTTCGCTTGGGCTGCGATGTTTGTCGTGATGTCTTGTCTGCATGTATTCTTCGCATTTTTATTTCACGGTGGAAAATATTGGGGCGAATTTACTGCATTTGGTGACATGATCGTGATGTTTTCATTTATCATTATTCAGTTCATTATTTTACGCAAACATTTTAAGTCACCAGACGCTTAAAGTGCTTCCAGATTGATTATAGAGATACGATTACATGCCTTTTTTTGTTCTAAGCTGTACCGATAACGAAGGAACTTTAGAAAAACGCTTGGCAGTACGCCCTCAGCATATCGAACGCTTACAAAAACTCGATGATGAAGGCCGCCTTGTTACAGCGGGTGCTATGCCAAAAGATCCTAATGATCCGCAAGCAGGCTTCTATGGTAGCACCATGATTGTTGAATTCGACAGTCGCGAAGCATTAGATGAATGGTTAAAAGAAGAACCATTTCTTAAAGAAGGCATTTATGCTCACGTTGATGTAAAACCGTTTAATAAAGCATTTCCAAAAGGGTAATCGCATGCAGCTTGCAATCAAAAGCTTTCTTGGCTTGTGTTTGATATGTTCAACTGCTGGAGCAGTTGAACCTGCTGCGACACCAGCAACTCTTTCCCCAAGTGCGCCTTCAACTCAAGCCGCTAAACCAGCTCCAACATCGGCAACTGGAGTCAAAACAGCAGCGACGGCAGCACAACCACTTACAGCAGAACAACTCGCAAAGAACAAGCAACTGCAAGACGCAAAAATCAAAGCCTTAGTTCAAGATCAAGCATCTCGCTTAAAACAGCTAGAACATGCCAACCTTGAAGCATTGGCCCAGAACCAAGAGTTACAGCTAAAAAATGATAATCTCTCTGTTCAGGTTCAAGTCTTACAAAGCGAACGAAGTGCGCAAATGTTTTTATATGGCGCTGTTACCTTAGCGGGTGGTGTATTGCTAGGTTTCTTTATTGCTAGTTATATTCATACAAAACGTCGACGCCAGTGGTAATACCAAGCGATCTATTAAACTCAATGAACGTATCAAACCGTATCCAAACAGCAGAGCTGGACTGGGAATTCGTCGATGGTATCGAGATTCCCATTTCTAAACAATTTGGTGATGTCTACTTCTCTAAAGATAATGGCCTACTTGAAACACGACATGTTTTTCTAAATGGTAACGACTTATCAGAACGATTAACCAATTTAAAAGATTTTGAATATTTCAGTGTAGGAGAAACCGGTTTTGGTACGGGTTTAAATATTCTTGCACTCTGGCAACTTTGGCAACAAGTTCGCCCTAATAATCAAAGCCATTTACACGCAATTAGCGTTGAAAAGTTTCCATTAAGTAAAGCTGATCTTATTCGCGCTTTAAATGTCTGGGATGAACTTAAACCGCTTGCAGAGCAGTTAATTGAACAATATCCCCTGCCTATTGCCGGATGTCATCGTTTAACTTTCCCTAAAGAACGTTTTAGCATCGATTTATGGCTTGGAGATGCGCAAGAAATTTTTCCAAGCATGGCTAAAACTAAAGCTGTGAATGCCTGGTTTTTAGATGGCTTTGCACCGTCTTGCAACCCAGACATGTGGGAACAAAATGTTTTAAACAATATTGTCCGTCTTTCAGGTTATGGCACTACATTTGCCTCTTTTAGTGTTGCTGGCATTCTAAAACGTGGACTAAAAGCACATGGTATTGATATTTCTCGTCCACGTGGTTTTGGCCATAAACGAGAAATGCTCAAAGCAGTCTGGAAGCTGCCTGAATCTGATCAGGGTTCCACAGAATTAGGGCAAACTCACGCATTGGCTACAGAGCAACAGCATATTGCGATTATAGGGGCTGGTGTAGCAGGTTTAAGCACGGCGTGGGCATTTGCAACACGTGGCCACCAAGTGACCTTATACGAGCAAAACAATGCATTATCGGGTGCCTCTGGAAACCCTTTGGCATTACTTAATCCGAAACTATGCCCAATTGAACAAAGTCATGAACACCTCATGACCTTAAGTTGGCAACATGCTTTAAATTTTTATAAAAATTTTAATGCATTCCGTCCACTTCAAATTCAACAAATTGCATTGAAAAATGCAGAAGAACTTCTCGATTTGGTAAATCAGTATCCAGCTCCTGTTGTTACTAACTCAGCGAACTCACTTGAAACTGATTACTCAAGCATATTACTAACTGAGGCTGGTTCCGTTTCACCACATCAATTACGTGATGAAATTTTGCAGCATCCATGTATCAATCTCAAAATTGCCCATGTCACAGCACTTATTTCTACTGAAAATAACGTTCAATTGCAAACCGACAATGAAATCATTGCAGAAGCAGATCATGTCGTTGTGTGCTGTGCTCGAGAAAGTGCTGCTTTATTTAACAACTATCCGCAGTTAAAACCAATACGTGGACAAGTGAGCTGGGTTGATAATACGTTTGCTCCCCTGCCTTTAAATGAAGCTTATAGCTATGGCGGCTATTGCATGCAACTTGATGCCTCACAGATGATTTTGGGTGCGTCTTTCTACCCAAATCGTGAAGATCAAGATGTACTTCCCGAAGACCATGTGCATAACTTTGAATTAATCCACAGTGTATTCCCTGAATATGCTAAAAAGTTACCATCACCTTCGACATGGCAAGGGCGTGCATCTATACGGGCACAAAGCTTAGATTATTTTCCTCTGGTTGGAAAAATGCAGGAGAATAGCCGAATTGCTACTTTTGCTGGGCTTGGCTCTAAAGGCTTCTTATTTGCCCCGCTGTGCAGTGAAATTTTAGTTGCTCAAATATTAGGAGAAGCTTGTCCAGTACCAGACCGCTTACTACAAAAATTGAGTCCTCAACGGTTCCAAAAGAAAGTGAAACCTAAAAAGCCTTATTTTAAACCGCAATAATTCATTTCAATAAAAAAGCACCCGAAGGTGCTTTTTTTATGCGCCCTGCTCTAGAGGCAAGCCAGCATCACGAGCTGCACGTGTCCCGCCCATCAGCACGACATATTCACGCGAGGCATCCAATCCTTCTAGTTTCTCAGCTGCACGAGGAGCTTTGCTACCACCACCACATAAAATATAAATCGGCTGACCCGCAGAGACCTGGTTCAAAATATCAGCATTCAAATCATTAATTGGGCGATTCACCGCACCTTTAACATGCCCTTCTGCATAAGCATTAGTATCACGGACATCCCAGATAACAGCATTTTCTGGGAATTCAAATGTTGTAATTTCTTGTTTACGGATCATTGTGCACTCCTTTGATGTAAACAACACTTGGCAAATGAAGAAAACCCTCTTAGCATCTCAAATATTCTTTCACTTTGTAAAGGTCTAAACTATGCCTTCTTTCGATATTGTCTCTGAATTAGAGTTATTTGAAGTTAATCATGCTGTACAAAACACACAAAAAGAGATTGCAACACGCTTTGACTTCCGTGGTCACGATGTTTCTATCGAATTAAATGAAAAAAATAAAGAAATCAAAATCAGTACCGAAAGTGATTTCCAGTGTGAACAAGTTTATAACATGTTAGAAAATCATTTTTATAAACGTAAAATTGATGTTCAAGCACTTGATCCACAAAAAGCTGCGGCTTCAGGCAAAAACTTTGTACAAGTCATTAAACTTAAAGATGGTCTTGACTCTGATACTGCAAAAAAAATTAATAAAGCCATTAAAGAAAGTGGCGTTAAAGTGCAATCTTCTATTCAAGGCGACAAAATTCGTGTGACTGATAAAAAGCGTGACACCTTACAACAAGTCATGACTTTTTTACGTGAACAACAATTCGGTGTGCCATTACAGTTTAATAACTTTAAAGATTAATATCTTGTCGGCCATTTAAAGCTAAGGTAATCCCATGTCTCAATCCAACCGTCTATCAAAACTGGTAAAAGCAACTTCAAAATTCCCTAAAGGCATTCGGAGCACGCTTTGGAGCAAGGCGTTTGGTCGTATCGTACCAATGGTGGGTACAGCAAATATCCGCTATCTGGAAGTAGACTCAAACCACGTTACTGTCCGTTTAGATAACCAAAAAAATATGCAGAATCATATTAAAGGCGTCCACGCTGCGGCTATGGCTCTTTTAGCAGAAACTGCAACAGGTTTTCTAACCGGTTTACATATTCCCGATAATCGAATTTTATTAATCAAATCATTACATGTAGATTATTTAAAAGTGGTTGAAGGCGGTTTGACTGCTACAGCAACATTGTCTGTTGAACAACAAAAGTTTATTGCAGATAATGAGAAAGGCGAACTTGTGATTCCTGTTACTGTGATTGATGATGCAGGCAATGAACCAATTCAATGCCAAATGCTCTGGGCATGGTTACCTAAACGTAAGAAATAATAACTAATCTAAAGTATTTTTAGACGGTTATTTACCTCAAGATATAAAACTAATATTTTGTATCTTGAGGTTAAAATGAAAAAAATATTAATTCTTTCCTCTTTATTTACCAGTTTAATATTTACAACTATAAGTTCTCACGCGACTGAACCCAGCATTAAAACCAGTAAAGTAACTTCGGCTAAATCAGAAGCTATTGATAAAGTAAGTGCTCAAAACAAAAGAATAGTGACCGACTTTTATGAAGGTGTCTTTTTAAAACATAAAGTTAAAGAATATGCAGACCGCTATATTGGTCAACAATACATTCAGCACAATCCTAATGTTCCAGATGGGAAAGCACCTTTCGTTAATTTCTTCACTGAAAAATTCCAAAAGAATCCGCAAGCTAAAAATGAGATTAAACGTGCGATTGCTGAAGGCAATCTTGTCGTTTTACATGTCCATTCGACTGAAAATGAAAAAGATCGAGGAAGAGCAATTGTTGATATATTCCGTGTTGAAAATGGAAAAATCGTAGAGCATTGGGATGTGATACAAAATATTCCTGAGCAAAGCAAAAATACCAATACGATGTTTTAATTTCTAAAAACTCATTTTTCTTTTGAATAAAGATTAAAGCCTGAATACTAATATTCAGGCTTTCTGATTCTTATTGAGTTTCCAAAAACTTTTGTTTCGCTTCTTCAGGTATTTGACGCTTATTACCTTTTACATCTACTGCTACAAAGGTAAAGACTCCTTCAGTAATGCGTATTGGTTCACGAGAGTCATCATGACTATCCCAAACTTCAATTTGCATCTGAATAGAAGTATTTCCAACTTTTAAGATCTTGGTATAGCAGCTAATGACAAAGCCAACTTTTACCGGAACCAAAAAGGTCATTTGATTAATAGAAATCGTAGCACAGCGACCACGACTGAAACGTTCTGCGTGAATTGCTCCAGCCAAGTCCATTTGTGACACAATCCATCCACCAAATACATCACCACTCCAGTTTGTATCTGCTGGCATGGCAATCGTTTGTAAGGATAAAATTCCTTCTGGTTTGGTATAAGCTTCTGACACCTTAGCTCCCGAAATTCATTTGAAGTTGTTGATCGAGCCACTGTTGCAATTCAGGCGCACGTAACGCACCGCTAATACGCGCGACCTCTGTCGTTTTATTCATTAAGACAAGTGTCGGAATACTTCTCACATGAAAAGCTTGGCTCAAGCGAGGAGATTCTTCGGTATCAATCTTGGCAAAGATAACGCCTGGATTCTGTTTTGCGACTTGCGCAAAATGTGGAGCCATCATTTTACAAGGTCCACACCATTCTGCCCATAAGTCTATAAGAATAGGTAGATCACTATTGGTGATGTAGTTACTAAAATTTTGCTCATTTAGCTCAATAGGTGCAAGCGGTAGTAATGGCTGATGACATTGCCCACAGCTTGGTTGCTCTGGAAGTTTTTCTTCCGGAACTCGGTTTTTAGCACCACACGATGCACATACAATAATCATTTACATCACTCCTATATGCTGATGTAAAAATTCTAATTGGGTTGTCACTGCTTTTTCAAACCATGAACCGTGATAGATATCAAAATGTTTCATATCCCATTCATGATAACTCACAAAAGGCGCAATATTTGTCGCAGCTTCACGGCTTGACTCAATAGGAATAAGCGAATCTTTTTGAGCAGCAATAAATAAAACAGGAATATTAATCTGGCGCACAACTTGGATTGGACGGTATCGCATCAGATTAAAAAAGACACGAGCAGGAACTTCCCCACTCCAATAATAATCAGGATTTACAATCGATAAATAGCCGTAATAACTATCAGCCGTAGGCATAAAACATAGGTTATGTTGATCAACAACAGGTAATCTCTTTGGATTAAGCCCCATCTTTGATCCCATATAATCCTGACTCGATAGCTTTAATGCTTGGGGATAGCGCTGCAAAGGATAGAGCTTGGCAGTTTCAGCGCCATCTACATAAGGAATTTGTACTAAAACCGCTTGAATATTCTTTAACTCAGAAGCCAGGCTTAGTGCATATCCCCCACTTAAAGAAGTTCCCCAAAGCACAATCCTTCGGTTATCTACGAGTTTACAAGTCGAAGCATACTGAATCACTGTCTTCCAATCTTCTAATTGTGAATTGATGGAGACCATTTCTCTAGGCTTGCCAGTACTGCCACCCCAATATCTGTAATCAAATAAAATAACAGCGTAACCTGCTTGAGCAAATCGCTGGGCATACTGAATAAGTTTAAATTGACGCAATCCGGCAAAACCATGCGCCATGATAATTACCGCAGATTTATTATTTGTTTTTGGAATATAAAAGTCAGCTGCGATCATTTCCTGATCACATGGAACATATAAAGGCTCAACCGTATAAGCGTGCATATGTGCTCCGTGGCATTATGGTCGAAGTAATGAATTTACAAAAAACATCCTGATCGCCTTTTAAAAATCTAGAGCTGTTCTATGACATAAGTTTTATCTATGTAGGAACAACGTTTTAGTGTCTTGTATCTCAGGTTAAGCTTAATGCTATGATACAGCATAAGAGGTTTTGTTAAATTTTGGAGTGACGAAATGTCAGATAATGTTGGTTTCGCAGGTCAAATTGGTCCAGAACACGTTGGCCAAGTTGTAGAAAAAGGATTTAAATCTATTATTAATAACCGACCAGATATGGAAGGCGGCCCAGAACAACCTACAAGCGCTCAGATTGAAGAAGCTGCACGTCAGGTAGGCTTAGACTATGTATATCAACCTGTTGTAGCTGGACAAATTACTGAACTAGATGTACGTACTTTTGCTAATCATTATAATGAATTGCCAAAACCTGTGCTGATGTTCTGCCGCACAGGAAACCGTTCAAATAATCTATATCAATTAGCGAAACAAATGGATTTGTTAGACGACTAAGTTTAAGAAATTAATTCTCTTTAAAACCCTATTTTCTTTTTTAAAGTAGGGTTTTGATAAATTATTTTGCATATCTCTGCACGAACTCAACAGAACTAAAAATAATATTAATTTAGAGTATTTATATCTTTTGATTCATTTATTAATTTTCTATGAATAAATTTATTTTCGTTCTTTTAAGCTGTTTAATCGTTAGCGCATGCTCCTCAATGCAAGTAAAACCTACTGTCGGGGTAACGATGGGTACACGCATTTAATCAGTTACCCTGCCTATAAATATCATGAGCAACCTCATGAAATATATGTTATTTTATAAACCTAAAAAATTATTTTAAATAACTTATCATTTTAATGGGGATAATCATGAAACTTACTCAAGGAGTATGTGGAGTTACTTTGGCTGCTTTTTTGACAGCTTGTGGTGGGGGTGGCAATGATGGCTACTATAATCAAAATTCAAATTCTGGTTCTACAACAACACCAACCACTCCATCACCAAATCAGGAGTTAGCGACCTCAGTTTTAAATAATGTAAAACAAGAAGGTAAATATCTATTTGGTGCCTATGCTCTTAACGACGAAAAGTTATCAAAAGGTTATATTGATCATGCACTAGATACCTTCGCTCAAGGACCACTTAAGTTAACCTTAGACATTCGAAAAGTAGATCTTACTAAGTACTCCGACCACTATCGAGATAAATGTTTTATCAAGAGTACTACAGACTACCGCGCCTGCTATGTATTTAAAGGTGAAGAAATTAAAACTTTACTCACTGGTTATAGTGATTGGGATTTTGATATTACAGCAGACGACTTGAAGAACATTAAACTGTCAAACGACAATATATCTCCGAACTTACAGGATTATCAATCAAATACCAGAATTTATATTTTTGAAAATGAAAATAATGATAAAAACTTTCAAGATGTAACTATTACAGGTGCGTTTGCTTATCCTTTCCAACAGTCATGGGGACTTGAACAAACCAAGCAAAAAAGATTCGTATTAATTAATGCTGCCACAAGTGATTATAAAATTACGACAACCGCTCTAGTTCAAGATCCAGAGACTGGCCAACCAACTGAAAAAGAAGTAACCACGGGTGCAATGAGTGTTTATAAAGATAATACATCAATTGATGGTGATCTCTATGTAGTTCAAGGTGGTTCTGGTTTCAACGTACTCATTAATGACAATCCTAATGTCCCTTTTGCAGAGCCAATTTCATTTGTTGTGAACTCAACTCCTGGTAATACGAACAATGCGACATATAAAGTAATGGCTAATAATCACCAAATATTGAGCCTACCAAGTATTACTAGCCTTGAAGGAAGCCGAGTTGAAAATGAATCACCAACAACGAATGCACAGAAATTTAATGGCAGTATTTATTTAGAAGGACAAAATATTTTTACTTTCAAACAAAGCTTGAATGGAACTACATTAGACTTTAAGCATGTTATTAATGGGGTAAGCATTGAAGGTCAGTCTATTAATCAAAATGGGACTGTTTCAACAACTCTAAAAACACCTTTTATGCAAAAATTTACATTTTAAAGCTAAATAATTAGGACAAAACCCTCTGTTTAAGAGGGTTTTTCTATATATTCTAAATATCTATTAAAATAGCTTAATAACAATGTTCGATATTATTATCATTGGCGCAGGTACTGCTGGTATTAGCGCATACAAAGAAGCCGTTAAACATACCAACAATATTTTAATTATAAATGATGGACCATGGGATACCACTTGTGCCCGTGTAGGCTGTATGCCAAGTAAAGTTCTCATCTCTACAGCAAACCGTATGTTTGACATTCAAAATGCTCAAGAGGTTGCTTTAGATGTATCTGCAAATATTAATACTGATCAAGTAATGCAGCATGTACAAACTTTACGTGACAGATTTACACAAGCAACTTTAAAAGATGTAGATCAATGGCCGACTGAGCATAAAATTTCTGGAAAAGCATATTTTATTGATGCACAAACTGTAGAAGTTAACGGAAAACAGTATAAATCAAAAAGTTTTATTCTGGCTGTTGGTTCAACTCCTAATTATGATCAAATTTGGAAGCAAGAATTAGGAAACCGGCTTATAACAACAGACCAAATATTTGAGTTAAAAACACTTCCTCAATCTATTGCTGTAATTGGTAGCGGTGCAATCGCTCTTGAGATTGCACAAGCTATGCATCGTCTAGGTGTAGAAACAACAATCTTCGCTCGCAGTAAACGGATTGGAATCCTAACTAGTTCTAGAGTTCAACAGCTTGCTCAAAAAGAGCTAGGAAAAGAATTAACAATTCTATTCGAGACTTTACCGAGTGAAGTTAAATGCAGTAAGGAAAACGCTGTATTAACTTACCAATTTGATGAAACAGAGAAAACTCTCGAAGTTGAATATGTTTTAGCTGCAACCGGCCGTACAAGTTTAATTGATACTTTAAAACTAGAAAATATTGATAATTCATTCAAAGATATTAAGTTATTACCTGTAAATGCTAAAACTAAGCAGCTAGATACATATCCAATTTTTGTTGTCGGTGACGCTTACACCTCAACACCACTACAACATGAAGCAGCTCATGAAGGTAAAAAAGTTGTTTATAACTGCTTAAATTATCCGCAGATAAACTCAGTTAAGACACTTACTCCATTAGGAATTGTCTTTAGTCATCCTGAAATGGCGATCGTAGGTCAAAGTTATAAGCAATTAAAAGATGAAGGTATAGATTTTATTACAGGCGAAGCCTCTTATGAACGACAAGGAAGAGCTATAGTTCTTGGAAAAAATAAAGGTGCTATTGAAGTTTATATAGAACGAAAAAGCCAAAAGCTTCTAGGTGCTGAGCTATTTACAGAAGCAACTGAACATATGGCCCATTTATTAAGCTGGATAATCGGTGAAGAATTAACGCTAAATGATATTCTAGAGAAACCCTTTTATCACCCGACTTTAGAAGAAGGCCTTCGAACTGCTCTAAAGCATGCGCGTAGACAACTGAAATAATCAATTTTAGGAGAGTCCTTTATTAATTAAATTGGCTCTTCTACTTCCACTTGCTTTCATTAATTCATTTGATGGGAAATAACCGCAACTAATGAAGCATTCTTTTCTGATGAACTAGTATATATCCATATTTCTAAAGCCTTCCCATTTTTAGAAATAATATAATTTGTTGTGGTCAAATTCTTATCTTTATATACTTCTTTTTTATAAGTTAGGCCCGTAGATTCTGGAGGTAGCCAGCTTTCTAAATTCTTCTGAATTTCAGTTGAATTTCCTTTATTTATAAATAATGAACATACGCCATTATCGAGTTGAGTAATAACAAATTTTCCTTCAGAGGAACTTATCATCCATGCATGACCATTATAATCTTTTAAAAAATGTGCAGCATATTCATCAGGCATTTGGATAAATCCCATATTTTTTGCTTGTTTATTTATTAATTCTGGATTTCCTCTAGAACTTACACAAATATTTAAAAAAGCTTTTGTACTATACAAACTTTTCACAGTTTCATTAGCATATATACAACTACAACTGAGTATTGTAGACAATATAAAGGAAAATATTTTAAATTCTGAAAATTTCATTATTAATACTCTTTTTATCATTTTAAATAGTGTGATTTATATCATAATTCATTCTAAAGTTAGTCGGGGATTTAGATTTTATATTCTCCCAATAAAGAAACACCCCCATTCATTAGAACGGGGGTGTTTAGAATAATGAGC
>NZ_AMJN01000009.1:0-7239 GCF_000302435.1 Acinetobacter sp. TG2027
TTTATCGACCCATAAAACTAGGTTTATCGACCCATAAAACTAGGTTTATCGACCTTAAAACTAGGTTTATCGACCCCAAATTAAGTCGATTTACAATTCAATTAAAATAGTCTATTGTACAACCTAGTTTAATTATAAATTTATTATTAGAAATGAGTGAATTAATCGTAAAGGATAATGCTTTAATTCAAGCTAGCTATACCCTAGATACAGTTGAACAAAGGCTGATCCTATTAGCCATTGCTGAAGCTCGGGAAACAGGGCACGGGATAACTGAAAATAGCCTTTTAGAAGTACATGCAAGTAGTTATATCAATACCTTTAATGTCGAGAAACACACTGCTTATACCGTGCTTCGGGATGCATCTAAAAGCTTGTTTGATCGCTATGTCACGTATCATGACATTAATCCTAAGACTGGTAAGGATCGTAGCTTTCACTGTCGTTGGGTCGATAAAATTGGATATGAACCTCAATCCGGGATCGTTTTCCTACGTTTCACGCAAGACATTGTTCCACTCATAACTCGACTGGAAGAAAACTTTACTAAATATGAATTGGAGCAGGTTTCGAGATTAACTAGCTCTTATGCTATTCGGTTATACGAGTTATTAATTCAATGGAGATCTGCTGGTAAAACGCCAATTTTTGATCTATCGATCTTTAGACAACAACTTGGTGTCGAAGCTCATCAATACAAAACAATGAGTAATTTTAAAACGTATGTTTTAGATTTTGCCCTCAAGCAAGTAAATGAGTTAACCGATATAACGGCTAAATATGAACAACATAAAAAAGGACGTTCAATTTCCGGTTTTTCTTTCAGTTTTAAGCAGAAAAAAACCAACTCTGACAAAGTAATTAAGGGAACGGATACATTAGCCCTTTTCACCAAAATGAGTGATAAACAACGTCATCTCTTTGCCAACAAACTTTCTGAATTACCTGAGATGGGGCAATATTCAGAAGGCACCGAAAGCTTCCAACAATTTGCTATACGCATTGCAGAAATGCTCCAAGATTATCAAAAATTCCAAGAATTATTCCCTTATCTTCAAAAAGTTGGCTTTGCACCTGCCTAAAATTTAAACTTGATCATTTGTTTATTAGACAGTCTAATAGACAACAACTTTTGACAGGTTTAGGCATAGATTTACAACATGAAAAGCCTTACAGTTCTCGAGCTTTCTAAGCTTTACAATATCAATAGACAAACGATTTACAACAACATAAAGAAAGGAATTTTAAGTAAAAATTCCCAGAATAAGATCGATCTAGCCGAGGCTATCCGTGTTTTCGGGGAACCTGTCAAAAAACAGGATGTAAAAGAACCTGTAAAAATAGACAGTCCAAATTCGGCAGAAGTTTTACTACTTAGACAGCAGATAGACATGCTGAAAAACCAGCTTGATGATGCCAAAGATCGGGAATCTTTCTATCAGAACCAAATTGAAACGATGCAACGCCTATTAGAAGCCCCAAAACCTAATATGACTACGTTTACCGATCAAGAATTAGTGCAACCCAGCATAGCCAAACCAGATCCCGAACCTGACACAGCAGAAGCTAAACATGACGGATTGACTACTCCAGAGCGGAGGGAAAATAAGCGGATTCCAGTACCGGAGCACATTGAACAGGAACCAGAAAAAAGGGGCTTTTGGAGCCGTTTTTTTAGACCCTATGATTAACCACGATTGTTTAACTAATATGAACAAAGTCGTGAAACTTTGGTCAAAGAATAGGCGTGGAACGTGAAAAATCATAAAAAAAACCCACCTTGGGGAAGATGGGCTATCAACTAGAAACTACAGCATTGAATTTTCAAGAGAATTATAACGCATTTCGTATAACGTGTATTATGTTAATTTTAGAAATATTTAAAAAACAGAAATTTACTTAAAAATCGTATTCTCTATTTTTTTAAAGAAATAAATGCAGATCAAGAAGTACGGTAAGAAACTTGCTAAAAGAATAAAATATTCAATATAACTAACAATGAAGTAATTATGAGCGTTTTCAAGTTTACTTAATACTTCCAACAGAACCAATGGAAAAACAATCCCGACACTCATTATATAAATTGTTATTTTTAAAACATTTTTTGTTGTTTTTTTTACTTTTAACTCATTATTATATGATTCAAACTCAATAATTGTTTCATCCAATATGGGAATAACTTGTGTTTGATACGTTTGAACCCTTTGGAAAAATTCTATTAAGAATGGAAGCTGTTTCTGTTCAATCCGACTATTAAAACTATTTTCGACCTGTGAAATTACTCTTGCACGAATTTCATGACCTTGATTAGTGCCTAAATTCTTTTCTAAATCAGCAAGAACTCTAGTAATTTCAATATTTTTTTCTTCTTTGAGTTTTTTTTCTTGGATTTGATCATAAACATTAAACAACTGAATTAATGATTCTTGGGATGTTTGCCAAACCCATGTTAGAAAAGCAAGTCTTCGTTGTATTTCTAAATACCTATTATAATCAAATACTTTGTTATCATGCTCTTTCAAGGCTGATTGAGGTGTGGTCACCATTGATTTCCCGTTCATAGGGTAATACGTAAAAAATAAATAAAAAAATGGCGTTAACTCATCTACAATTTTGATTATTTCTTGAGGGTCAATACCCCTATGAAAAGGTTCTAAATTAATCCCATACTTAACTGTATCTAAATGAAAAAAAACTGACTTAGCATTATGAATTAAGTTTTTACACTCACCATCCCAATCTAAATCTCCATTTTGATCAATTAATGATGAATGACCATTCATAACAAATGAATTTGGAGTTGATACTGATTCAGCCACTTTTAAAGCTTTTTCTAATTTTTTTTGAGCTTCAGTGACTTTTTGATATGCAAAAATAAGGAATGCTGAAAAAAATGCAGCTAAGACACCTACAATTGTTGCATGTATTCCAGGAATAGTACTAAGAATTGGGAACATATAGTTTGAAATATATTTATCAAGTTTTTAAATTATATAGAAAATAATTAATATCTTATAAAAATTAAAAATCTATAGATTAGATTTAACATAAAATCTCTTATGCGAAGCAAAAATGGGAGTCTATAGCTCCCATTTTCATCAATGATTCTTAAGATCTTCTAGCATTGCTTCACGCAGAATTTTATTCATGCGTGTCTGATAGCCTTTGCCTTGAGCCTTTAACCATGCAAGTACATCTGCATCTAGACGAACAGATGTTTGTTGCTTCACTGGACGATAAAATTGCCCATGGCGAACAGCATGACTCCAGTCGGTAATCTCAGGAATGTCAGATAGATCTAATTGTTCATCTGGTACAGTTCCTTTTGCAAGCAAGCGTTTAATTTCAGCATCTTGCTTGTCACTGAATTTTTCATTCAGTTCTTTGCGTGTATATCTAACCATGCTCATATTGATTGCGTTCCGCTTTAGTGACTTGCCTTGCACTAATGATTCGTATGATCTCACAGTCATCATCGTCAATGATTGTATGAGCCACCAATAACATCAGTACACCTTTAACCATACCGATCGTTTGCCAACGTTCTTCACCATTGGTATGTCGATCCTGGATTGAGATCCGTAAAGGATCTTCAAAAACGAGGCTTGCCGTTTCAAAAGATACATCATGTTTTTTCTGATTCTTTTGGTTTTTAGCCTCATCCCATTCGAAATACAGTTCCATAAAAAACATTCAAATTTGTATATACAATAATGTATCACAAATTTGTATCACTCAAGCTAATTGGAGTAATTTTTAGTCAAAATTATTGGCAAGAAGTATCAAACTTGCTCAAAAAAAATCCGCTTTGTTTCCAAAGCGGATTTTTGCGGTAGTTTCGGGTTATGTAAAATAGTTAAGCATATGATTTTATTTAACTTATAAAAGACGATTTCGTATAACGCACATTATGTTAAATGGAGTCTTTATGAGAAATTAATAGTCTATTTTTGTTTGAGATTGAAGTATATTTAAAAAAATTAAGTTGTTTTTTTAAATGCATAACTTCATCTTTTAGTTTTTTGATTTGTTGCTCTCTTTCGTCCTGTATAGGGGAAGTAATTTCACCAAATTTTCTAATTAACTGACTGTATTCAATCAAGTTATTGTAGTCAAGTTTGAAATCTCCGCTTTTTATATATTTAAGTATAGTCGAGCGAGGTTTTTTATACGCTATAGCAGCATCACTGATCGAAAATTTTTTTAAAAAATGATGATGTTTACCTAGCATATTATTTCACTTAAGGCATTATTAATTTGGTAGATATATGTTAATAAAATTAACACATATAAGATATAAATCTTTAATCATTATTGGTTGATAATCGAACGTTTACTTTACACATACCCTACTCTGATAATTTTTCTATTATTAAATCAATATGCTTTTAAAAATTTATATTATTAACATAATACACCTTATGCGAAAAACCTAGATTTTACATTTATGGGCAAAAATCTAGGTTTTCCTTATTGACCTGAATCAAAAACACAATCTATCCATCATTGCAGCCTAAAAAACACAAATTTTCCATGTTGTGGCTAAAAATCACTCACAATATGGATAAGTTTTTTCAAGATTCCATGTTCAAAAAACACAAATTTTCCACTTATAAAAATCAATCTAAGCTAAAGCCAGGATCTTTTTTCTGAGTAAGCACATGGCGTCTAGATATTTCTAAATCATATTCCTTGCCATAAAGTTCAGCATTGTTCTGATTTCTAATTTTTTTAATTGTGTTTTTTTGAGCTTCAACATCAAGCTGAATAATTGGATCAGCGCTATAAAGTTTCCAACGAGGGATTTGTGGTACATCCTGTAATTTGGTCCCGAATTTTTGATTGAAATCGTCATTAGATAGGCAACTGACCTGATTTTTCACTTCAATTTCTACACCATAAACCATTACTTTTTTAGTTGGTGCATATTTTTCTAAAAACAAATTCATTAATTCTTGAGTTTTTTCACGGAATACTTTGATTTGATTTCGCCCAAAACCTAATGCATCAGCTGTTAACTTTTGCGCACCACCTTGAGTTGGATTTTTTGGCCGGTACTGTTTAAAAAACTGCTCTGGTGGTCGTTCAATATCATCTGAAATTGTTCTTTCTGAATACATCAAATGTAAATGTGGTTGATCCTCTCCAGTAATTTCACTGGGATGATTATGAATGACCGCGGTATAAGGAAATTGATATTGTCCGGCAAACTGATCTATTAACTTCTGAACCAATTCTGCTCGTTGTTCTAGTATTAACTCTTTTGGTAAAGCAATGGTTAAAGTAGAGCTTGTTCTTCCCCGGGAAATTTCAAATTGATCAGCACTTTTCCAAAAAATTTTTGGTTTATTTTCTGCCCATTTGGGCATATTTCCATACCGCATAAACTCTAATTTTTCATTGTCTTTTTGATTTTCAAAATGTGCCGTCCGAGTTAAATAATGGAATGCATTCAGAGAACTCTGCTCTTTTTTAATATTATGCTTTAGATTTAAATAAAACATCAGTTCACCTCAAACAAATTACGTGTAACGAAACAGCAAATTTTCTTGTAACAAGGGGCTAATTCTTGTTGCAGAGAGCAGTCTCTTCTTGTTGCAAACATCGATATTTCATCAAAAAAGTTTGTTGCACTCGTCTAAAATTCGCTGTTTTCCTTGTTGCACCCCTTTCCCATTTCTTGTAACGGCAGACATTGCTTACTTTTTCACCATTAAGAAAAATACCGTTAAAACCCGAAGAAAAACTCATAATTTAATAATTAAATCAGTGGTTTATGTAGCCTCCGCAGGAGCGAGTAGAAGTGTCTTTTTTTAACAATGATTGCTAAAGCAATCATTGTTAAAAAAAGACACGGAAACGAGATAAACAATATTTTATGTATAACATAAAATATTGTTTCAACACCATCAGAATTCCGCTAACATCAATTTAGATACCCAAAATCAGGAAATCCGCTTTGGCCGGTAGAAAAACATTTGCCTTAACACAACAAGAAATCATCGATTTGGATAAACATATTCGAGCGCTGCCGTTTAAAAGACGAATGCAAGATGCTTTTTTAGCAATGATTTCTGAACGAGAATCAATGAAACAACTGAATGAAGAAGATTTAAAACTTATTCAACGATGTCGTTATGAGCGCAATACTTATAATAAACGTATAGTTCAATTACAACTGATCCAAAAAACCGAGCCACAGAAATTAAAAAAATTAGAATTGAATATTCTAGAATTAAGTAAAAAAACAGATATTGATGCTTACTTTGCAATGCATGATGCATTAAATGAAGTTTTAAAAATTAAAAGAAATCAGACTTCTGAAAAGAATATTACAGCGAAGGTCGAACGAGTTTTAAACCCTGAGAAATATAACCAGGCCCCCCTTAGTAAATCTTTAAGAAAACAGCAAGACCACATTAAATATTTTATCGGATCACTATATTTAAACTTATTGGAACAAAGCGGTTTAGAGCGATCAAATTCAAACGAAGATTTAGATCGAATGCTCGATTTATTTAAGCAGGCACAATCCGGAGCAGAAAAGAACAATGCATTTAGCCTGGATCAAAATAGAAAAACAGATATTTTATCGGCTAAATCGCTATATGAAATGGAGAAATTGATTAAGCAAGCCAAAGAAGATCCAAGGAATCCTTTCAATAAAGCTTAGATTGACTCAAATAATAGGGTTTAAATACACTGTTGAAGCCGTATATGCCTTTTTTAGCCTAAACCTATATTCCCCATCAATAAAAAAATTAGAGTGCTCTAAACGCAAATTAGAGTATTTTGGAGATCATTTGATTTTACCGATAAGAACAAAGCGAGTGTCTACGAGCGATCCTTGGAAAATTTTGCCTAGACTCCCTGAAAAACTGCTTTTTAGGCTGTGAAACCTAAATAAGCATGGAAAAGTTGTAGAAATTTGAGTCTAGATCGAGCGTAGCGAGTAAAAAAGTTTTATGAGCGTAGCGAATTCCGAGTTGCTTTTGCTTTTTTAAAGTCACGTAAGTGCTCACCAAAAAATTGCCCCGACGAACTGAGCGAAAGCGAAGTTCAATAGAGTTTGAGCGAAGCGAAAACCAAGGGCAATTTTTCTTTACCTGGGCTTTTAATTATTTTTAATCTTTTAAATGCTTTTAAGTAAGCTGTAACCCTTTATTCATAATAGTTTTAGAGTTAATAAAACTAGGTTTATCGACCCATAAAACTAGGTTTATCGACCCATAAAACTAG